>JBIKWV010001050.1:0-2503 GCA_044356135.1 Elainellaceae cyanobacterium | reverse complement strand
CCCTTACATCTGTTGCTAAAGATTCAGGAGCCACTGAGTTTTTGAGGGAGCTGCTGCATTGTCCGCTGGAAAGGTTCAGGGTCGTTCATGCCCTGTGACAGAATTAAGGCTCCCTGAATCGTCAGGATCGCATCCTCACCCCGCTGCTGTGCCAGAACTACATCCATTCCAGATTCAATCAGAACCTGGGCGATCGCATCAATCCAATCTCTATACAGCGTTTGCACCCGGTTGTGAAACACATCCCGGGCTGATCCCAGCAATAAAATCGCGGAGAGACAGGGTTGTTTCCCCCCCTCATAGACTTCACTCAGGCGATCGCACATCTGCTGCAATCGGGTCACGGGTGCATCTGCGCTCTGAAGTTTCTGGATGATGTTCTGATCCATCCAGCGTTCCAGATGATCCAGCACCGTCTCCACCATCTCATCCTTACCTCCCGGAAAGTGGTGATACAGGCTGGCTTTTCCTAATCCAGTCGCTTTGGAAATTCTTGTCAGAGTTGCACCATCGTAGCCGTACTGCCGAAACAGGCGTAGAAGATACGGAACGTAGGTTTCTTTAGGCATTAGAGCAGTTGAGAAACACCTGTTGACACTATACCAAACGCTCGGTACAGCCTTTTCACAGTTTTGCGAGTGGCGTGATTAAGCTTGAAACCCAAAAAACTGTCCCGCCCGCTGCGAGGGCGGGACAGTTTTTTGGGTTTTGACTTTACTTACTAGAGTTTTGACTGTTTTCTCTATAATGCCGTGAAACGCCCTTGCAGAGAGCGTTTCACGGCATCTTTGCTTCTAGCGCTAATTTTCTCCAAAACGCTGACGCAGTCAGCGTTTTGGAGAAAATTAGCGCAATTTAGTCAAAAGTCCAGTTACTTATTACACCTCACGGCTTTTGGAAGTAATTTGAAGATTAATCAAATTTTGTTTCTGCGATTTGCGGTTTAGTGCAATGCATATCGATTTCTCTGTCGCTACTAACGTACAATAAATGATATGAGAGATGTCAGGATGTTTCTACTTGTTTCGGGTAACGCTCCAAAATTTCAAGATCGATTACTTCAGCGCTTGAATCTGCATCCTGTAAAGGATAGCTATAGGAGACGTTGTGATGAATTCAATCACCGTCGTTATTATTGAAGACCATGACCTGACTCGCATTGGCCTGCGAGCCACCCTCAACCAACAGCGAGGAATTGAGGTGATTGGTGAAGCAAGGGATGGGAGAGCAGGTCTAAAGCTACTACAGTCACTGCGACCGGATGTGGCAATTGTGGATGTGGGGTTGCCGGAAGTCTCTGGGATTGAGCTAATCCAGCGCCTTAAACAGATGCAACGGGAAGATGCCACTTTCACGACTAAAGCTCTGATCATGACAATGCATGACACAGAAGATACCGTTCTGGCGGCCTTTGCCGCAGGAGCCGATTCCTACTGTGTCAAAGATGTAGATACCGATCATCTCATTGAGGCAGTTCGTCTCACTGCGAAAGGAAACTCCTGGATTGACCCGGCGATCGCCCAGTTCATCCTGGAGCAAACCCGTCATGCCTACATCGGTTCTACAGATGCTAATCAAGCGTCCAAGGTGCAAATTCAGAGCCTCTCTACTGAAGACAGTCAGTATATGGCTGCTCAGCTAACCGAGCGTGAATTGGATGTTCTGCAATTAATTGTTCAGGGATGCAGCAACGAACAAATTGCATCACAGCTATTCATCACTGTTGGTACGATCAAAACCCATGTTCGTAATATTTTAAATAAGCTGAATGTGGACGATCGCACGCAAGCAGCGGTGAGGGCACTCCGTTCTGGTCTGGTCAGTTAAAGACTGTAGAATGCTGTGGCTGGGCGCGCTTCATGCGCCCAGCCACAGCATTCTATTGAATTCCCGTGTTCTAAAATGGTGCCGAGGCAATAGGATTGCCAATTAAACCCGGATTTCTCACCAGGGTGGGTGAGATAGGCAAGAAGGAGCAATTCAGGGGATGAGAAAAGGGAGAAAGTAGTGAATTGTGCAATTGGGAATTGAGATTGGCAAAATTAATACCGATTTATGAGGCTGAATGGGGTCGTTCAGGTAACGAAGACCGTAATCGAGCAGGCAAAAGCCAGAGTTGTGTGGACAGCCAACCCCAAAACGCAGCGATTTATCCGTATCCGCCTGTTTGAGATTAACCAGGACAGGGGAGTTGCTGAAGCCTGTGATAGGCGTGATGGAAATGGGACCGCCCGCTCCAGGTGGAACTCCAAGCAATCACGACGCGGCGGACAGTGATGCGAATCTGAGCCGCGACTTTCAGCAGTTTGAGTCGAATCGTACCACATTGGGCCTGAGCCAGGTCTGTATGGGCCAAGCCGTATTGCCCTCAATGTGCATCGCTTGTTCCAGGCGATTGAGGGTGCTTTTGCCCGCCAAAGCCACTGGCTGCTGCGCCTCGTTGCCCAGTTTGCCCAGCGCCACCCCAAACATCGGGTCGTGCTGCAACACATCATGGTCATTC
>JBIKWV010000105.1:0-9196 GCA_044356135.1 Elainellaceae cyanobacterium | reverse complement strand
TGCTGCGCCCCTACCCATCCACCCATCCACTCATCCACCCATCCACCCATCCACCCATCCACCCATCCACCCATCCACCCATCCACCCATCCACCCATCCACCTCCCCGCCCTTACCAAACCCAGTAACTCAGGTTAAGCTAACAACTATCAGGGATTCACTCCAAATGCCGCGTTGCCGTGAGTCCAAACCATGAGCCTTTCCCCTCTCTCGAACAGCACCCTCGCCACGCTCACCCAGTCCAACCTCACCCGCCGAGTCCAGGATCTCCTTCCCCACCAGTTTGCCAACCTCCTCAACCAGATCACCGACGAATTTGAGCACTTCCTGAAGGCGATCGAACTGATCAACAACGAAGCTCTAGAAACTATGCTGGAGCAGATCCTCGAAGCCTTCACTCTGAAAATCGGGCAGATCCTCCAGGCAGAGCGCACTACTATCTTTCTGGTAGATGAGGAGAAGGATCAGCTCTGGTCAAAAGTAGCCCAGGGCGACAGCAATGAGAAACTTGAGATTCGGATTCCCCTGAGGGCAGGCATTGCGGGTTATGTGGTCGCTACGGGCAAGCCACTCAACATCCCCGACGCCTACAAGCATCCCCTCTTCAACCCTGAGGTAGACCAGCAGACGGGTTACCATACCCACAACCTGCTCTGTATGCCGATTTTCAATCGACAGCAACAGGTGGTTGCTGTCGCCCAGTTGCTCAACCGATGGGAAACCGACTGCCCCGACTCTCTCGACGCCCCCCGCCAGTACCGCCCCTTTGATGAGCAGGACGAGGAACAATTTTGTCGGTATGCCGACGCGGTAGGGATTATTCTCGAAAGTTGCAATTCCTTTTATATTGCCGCCCGTAAGCAACGGGGGGCTGCTGCTCTCCTGAAAGCCACGACTTTTCTTGCCCAGAGTCTGGATCTGGAAAAGACGCTGCAAGCGGTGATGAATGAGGCTCGTCAACTGATGCAGGCCGATCGCAGCACGCTATTTCTGCTCGACCGGGAAAAGCAGGAACTCTGGTCTAAGGTTGCCAAAGCGGATGGCCGAACCATGATCGAAATCCGGATTCCCACCAACCGGGGGATCGCCGGATTTGTTGCGTCTACCGGGCAGATCGTGAATATCCCCAATGCATACGATGACCCCCGGTTTGACCCCACAACCGATCGCCTGACGGGTTACCTCACCCGCACCATGCTCTGTATGCCTGTTTACAACTCAGAGCGGATATTGATCGGCGTTACCCAGCTCATTAACAAGCATCAAGGTGCATTCAACAACTCCGATGAGGAGTTTATGGGCGCGTTCAATATCCAGGCGGGGATTGCCCTGGAGAACGCCCAACTGTTTGAGCGAGTGCTGCTGGAGAAACAGTACCAGAAGGATATTTTGGAGAGCCTTTCGGATGCGGTCATTTCTACCGACCTGGAGGGCAGAATTGTCACCATTAACGATGCTGCGCTGGCACTTCTGGGTTGTCCTCTGAATCGGAATGGCAGCAAGCAGCAGCAAATCTGGATTAAGAAACTGACCGGGCGACAGGTCTGGGAAGTGGTGCCCATTGAAAATTTGCGATCGCGCCTCGCAGACAGTCTCAAACACGGCGCGCGCCAATACGTCCCCGAACAGAGTTTAACGGCCAGCGTCTATCAGGTGAGCGACGCGGCTTCGGTTCCTGCTCTGGCTCCCCCCATTTATCGTCCTGAAGAATCTGACCTGACGCATGTGCTGGTGGGGAGCGGCCCCCCTTCCGAAGAACAGCGAAGCAACCACCCTGACCCCAACTATTTTCTCCCCTGGAACCACCCTGGCCAGACCAGGGTCTTGATTCCTGCTCAACAGGTGCGACAGGTGGAACACAGCGTTAACCTGACGGTGAATCCCCTGACGAATCCAGAGGGTAAGGTGCGGGGTGGCCTGGTGGTGTTGGAAGACATCAGCCAGGAGAAACGGATGAAGGCCACCATGTACCGCTATATGACCCCCGGCGTCGCAGAGCGAGTCATGGCCTTAGGCGAAGATGCCCTGATGGTGGGCGAACGCCGCGACGTAACGATTCTCTTTTCCGATATTCGCGGCTACACCTCTCTGACGGAGCAGATGGAAGCCGCTGATGTGGTCTCCCTGCTGAACAACTATTTTGAAACGATGGTGGAGGCGGTCTTTAATTACGAAGGCACCCTCGATAAGTTCATTGGCGACGCGCTAATGGCGGTCTTCGGTGCCCCCCTCCCCCTCTCCAACCACGCCTGGATGTCGGTGCAGGCTGCTCTCGATATGCGCCGCCGTCTGGCAGAATTCAACCAGAAACGCCGCCTCGCCAGCCAACCGCTGATCCGTATCGGCATTGGCATCAGTTCCGGTGAGGTGGTCTCCGGCAATATTGGCTCCCAGAAGCGAATGGACTACACGGTCATTGGTGACGGAGTAGATATCAGTTCTCGCCTGGAAGGGGTGACCAAGGAATACGGCTGCGACATTATCCTCAGCGAGTACACCTACAACCTCTGCCGCAATCAGGTCTGGGTGCGAGAACTCGATCGCATTCGTGTCAAAGGCAAAACTCAGCCTGTCAGTATTTATGAATTGCTGGGCGATCGCTCCACTCCCCTCGACCCTGTGACTGAGGAATTCCTCATGCTCTACGAGGCAGGCCGCAACGCCTACAAGAATGGCTACTTCAAGGACGCCATCCGCTACTTCAAAGCCGCCGAACAGATTGACAAGAGCGATCGCGCGGTTCAGGTGCATCTGGAGCGATCGCAGACCTACCTCCACACGCCACCATCAGCTAATTGGGATGGTGTGTATACGATGCTGACGAAATAGTTATCTTTAAGCTAACTTGTGGGATAACCCAAGAAACGTTGCTTTGTTCAGATACTTCATTGAAAGAGTATCATTGACAGGGCATTAAGTTGTCAGCATCAAAATCTAAACAAACATTCTACTTCTCCCAAAACTTCCAAGTTTGAGCGGTCAAGTCTATCATTTTTCACCCGATTTTCTTAATTTGCTCATTGATACAATTCCAAAGCTTTGCAAGAGCAAAAAGGATGTATTGACATTCTTTTCTGGCGCTGGCGTGAGCAGGGCTATTTCATTCTCAGATAAATCCTGATATGGTATGAGCAGGGTAGGATGGGCAAAGCGAAGCGTGCCCATCAATGCATACGAATGGTGATGGGCACGGACTGCCGCCCTTTGCCCATCCTACAGTTCAACTTTGGGTCAATTCATACCCCAAATCGAGAATGAAATGACCCTGCTGGCGTGAGTCAGCGAATATTGGTGGATATGAGTGACAAGCTTCAGAAAGATGCAAATAGTATCAATAAGTATGAAATTGCTAGAACTGTGTTGGTGAGACTTAACGATGCTGGTGATTCTGCACTTCGCGAAAGAAGAGAAATTGTCAAGATAATTGTTGAGTTCAACTGTTGAGTTCAACGATTTCTCAAGATGTTGGCCTGATGACCAAAATGCAGCAATGGGTTTGGTTACAAGGGTTGGGGAAGCAGTGAATATCAAAGATTCTTTCACAAGGCTACAGCAAGAATATGAATCAAGGCTTGAAGAAGAGAATAAAAAACGTAAGTTGGATGAAGAAGCTAGACTCAAGCAGCTTGATCAAAAAAGGCAAAGTCGAAAAAACATTAGATTAGAATTAATTACCCTTTGCCAGGAAACAGATGCAAGAAGACGAGGAAAGCAACTAGAGGAGGTTTTGAACCGCCTCTTTGCAAGTGAGGGAATTCTTGTTAAAGAATCTTTCACCATACAAGGTGAAAATGGTGAAGGAGTAATTCAGCAAATCGATGGAGCTGTTGAGATTAACAGTCACCTTTACAGCGCTTTGCAAGCGCGTGTGGTACAAAGTTTTTGTTGAGAGCCGCGCTCCGCGCGGCTCTCAACAAAAACTTTGGTTCGATCTCAGCGCAAAGCGCTGTATTATGGCGATCGCTCCTGCAAAAATTGGGTGGCCTGTTCAGTCGTCATGGGTTTGCTGAACAGATATCCCTGCATTTCTTCACAGTCAAGCGATCGCAGCGCCTCCAGTTGTTCTGAGGTTTCTACCCCCTCAGCAACAACGGTCAAATTTAAGCCTCGTCCCAGCGCAATAATTGATGTAATGATGGCGACATCGGCGGTATCGCGGGTCAGATCTTGAACAAAAGAGCGATCGATTTTTAGCGTTTGGAGGGGAAATTTTTTCAGATAGCTGAGGGAGGAATACCCAGTACCAAAGTCATCCATTGAGATGCGAACGCCCATTTTGCGCAGATCATGCAGCATCTTCTGGGTGAAGTCCACGTCCCTCATCGCGGCAGTTTCCGTAATTTCCAGTTCTAGAAACTGTGCCTGAAGCTGGGTTTCCTGCAAAATATCGCGGATTTGCTGTACCAGATCGGGTTGCTGGAACTGGCGAGCCGAAAGGTTGACCGCCATCCGCAGAGGAGCGATCCCAACCGATTGCCAGCGTTTGTGCTGAAAACAGGCGACCCGTAGCACCCAGGCCCCAATCGGCAAAATGAGACCATTTTCCTCAGCCAATGAGATAAATGTCTGGGGCGGCACCAGCCCCAGTTTGGGGTGCTGCCAGCGCAGCAATGCCTCCATCTGGATCACCTTGCCTGTTCGGATGTTGACCTGGGGCTGGTAATAGACGACAAATTCTTCGCGTTCCAGGGCAGAGTGCAGACTGCTATCCAGCGTTAGCCGAACGGATGCCTGAGAGTTAATCGCGTCGGTATAAAACTGGTAGCTATTCCGGCCCTGTTCTTTGGCTCGATACAGGGCAGCATCGGCATTCTTGAGCAAGGTCTCAGCATCGGTGCCATTGTAGGGATAGAACGCAATCCCCATGCTGCTGGTAATGTGCAGTTCGTGCTGATCCAGGTAAAACGCTGGCTTCAGGGCTTCATTGATGCGGCGGGCAATTTTTGCAGCGTCCTCAGGCTGTCTCAGATCTGGAAGGAGCAGGGTGAACTCATCCCCTCCCCATCGGGCAATCACATCCTCCTGACGCAGACACTGCATCAATCGCTGGGTGGTCTGCTGCAACAGGCGATCGCCAACGGCATGACCCAGCGTGTCGTTGATTGTTTTGAATCGATCCAGATCCAGAAAGACCACCGCCAGCAGTTCATTAGTTTGTTGTGCGCTGGCCAGTGCTGCATCCAGTGTGTCTTGATAGAAGGTGCGGTTGGGCATTCCGGTCAGCACATCGTGAAACGCCTGATGACGCATCTGCTCCTCGGTATGCTGGCGCTTGATGGCTCCCCCCAGACTGGCGGCGATCGCCGACAAAATGGACTCCTCGCTGGCAGACCACTGCCGCTCTATATGACAATCATCAAAGCCAATAAACCCCCACAGATTTTCCTCCACAAAGATAGGAACCCGAATCATCGACAGAATATTGTCAAACGCCAGCAGTACTCGCTCTTCGGGGGGAAAGGACTGAATCGTTCCCTGAACCGATTTTCCCTGGCAAAACGCTTCGTACCAGCGAGTTATACCGTGGGCACTGTAGGGCTGATTATGCCAGTGTGCTCCTGTACTGCATGGAAGGGCGCGATCGCTCACCCATTCATAGCAAATCGTCATCGCCACTTCACCATTGAGTGGATGCAGATGATTCTCATAGAGATAGACCCGATCCACGTTCGCCGCTTGCCCCAACGAAGCCAGCGCCTGTGGAATCGCCGTTTTCAGGTCAGCGGCTGCAAGCAGGCAGTTGGTTGCCTCCGCAACGGCCAGCAGCAAATTATCGCGCTGCAACAGTTCGGCTTCAGTCTGCTTTCGCTGTGAAATATCCTCTACGGTGCCCTCAAAGCCAAGCAGTTCTCCTTCGGGGCTGTAAATCGTGCGAGCGCACTCTGAAACCCAGATCACGCTGCCGTCTTTGCGATAAACCTCTGATTCAAATCCCCAAACGACTCCCTGCTCCTTCATCAACTGCACAAATTCACTGCGCCGATTGGGTCTGACATAGAGCTGATGCTCAATATCGGTAATCACTTCCAGGACTTCTTCTGGCGAGTCGTAGCCATACAATTTCGCCAGCATTGGGTTGACAATTCGATACTGCCCCTCCGGTGATGTTTGAAAGATTCCCTCCACAGCATTTTCAAAAATACTGCGGTACTTTGCTTCGGCTTCCTGAAGTGCCACTGCCGATTGCTTTCGCTGAATGGCAATGCCTGCAATCTGCGTTGCTGTTTCCATCACCTGCCAGCAGTGAGCATCGGGAACTTTGGTTTTCCGGTGATAGAGAACAAAGAGTCCCAATACGCCTCCCTGTGTTGAGCGAATGGGAACTGACCAGCAGGACTGTAGTCCATGAGACAGAGCCAGATTGCGGTGGAAGTCCTCGTGGATACTGGCGGCAATGTCACTGATGATCATCGGCTCCTGCGGGTAGGTGACGGCATTACAAAAAGCCGGATGATTCAGAGGAAGCGTATCCATCTCACAGATATAGGTTTCTGGCAGGTTGGGGGCAGCACAATGGTGGAGGCGATCGCCCTCTGAATTCAATAGCAACACCGAACCAACTGATCCCTCAATCTGGTGTTCAACCACCTGCACCAGCAAATCGAGCGCGTCTTTGAGTTCAGCGTCCGTAGCAATCAACTCCAGCACCTGCTTTTGCCCCGCCAGCAGGTTTTCCGCCTGTTTACGCTCCGTGATGTTGCGAACCGTATAGATATAGGTTTTGTCCCCACAGGGGGCGATATGAGCCTCAAAGTAACGCAGCGTTTCTCCAAACCACATTTCGTACTCAAATTTGTGAGAACTGCGGGTGAGTCGTACCTGGTTCAGGTAGTAGAGAATTTTTTGCGCGATTTCAGGCGGCAGCAGTTCCTCAATCATTCTGCCGATGTGCTGGGACAGGGAACAGACGAGGTCTGCTTCCTGTTCAGCCTGCGCGTGCAGGTATCGTCCGTCTTCATTCAGCAAAAACAGTAGATCGGGGATCGCCCGCAGCAGATCACGACTGGTTGCCTGACTCTGACGCAGCGCCTGCTCTGTCAGCTTGAGTTCAGTAATGTCGGTAATGAACCCTTCGATCCCCTTCTCGTTACCCTCTGCATCAAACACGCCATAGCCTTTTTCCCAGACCCAGCGTTCTTCTCCACTTTTGGTAAAAATGCGGTACTCGATGACGTAGGGCTGTTTGCAAGCGATCGCCTGACTGATCGCCCGCAGCACCAGTGGAACATCATCAGGATGTGTAATGTCGTTGTAAGAATACTTTCGCTGCGGCCCTGACAATTCCTCAGGGTGATAGCCTGTCATGGCCAGACAGCCCTGACTCAGATAAGTCATTGACCAGCCAGGGTCATTGCTCCCGATAAAGGCAATTCCCGGTAGCGAGTCAATCAACGTCGATAGCCGTCGCTGGCTCTCACTTAGTGCTGCTTCAATCTGCTGCAACTGCATCAGGCTACCCAGTTGGGTGGCGATCGCAGATACCAGCGCCACTATTTTCTGGTCCTCAGGCTGGGCCTGCTCCATAAAAAACACCAGTACCGCCAGCAAGCGCCCTGTTTCGTCAGTTCCCTCAGGCCGCTTTGCTACAATCGGCAGCGCCAATCCAGCTCTCAGCTCCACATCCAGCATCGGTGGCAACCGCAGAGAAATCCGCTCCGACTCTCCCGATACATCTGGATTCCACTCTGGCGTCCCACTTTGCCAGACACGCCCGGGCAAACCAACCCCTGGCGCAAACGTGAGGGTCTCAGTGAGGCGACGAAACTCTGCATATCGCTCCACTTCACGGCTGTACCAGACGGGGCTACAAGTTAACAGAGAATGGTCTGCATTGGGCAACCAGGCTTCGCCCAGATCCCAGTTTGTCAGCTCGCAAACCTGGCGCAGAACTGATCGGAGCACCTCGTCAAAGGCATTGCAGTGAGACACCAATTGAGCAGGTTGTTGAAACCGCCGCATGGGTTGCCAGCGAACATCTCCAACTGTATAATCAAACACATTTTTTCCGTTCTCTACACCCTGGCGATCACCGATCTCGGTTCCCTGTTCCAATTTGTCTGTCATAGCTGGAACCGCAGATGAATAGAACTATTCAACATTGGAGCAGATTCTCTTTGAACGATACATTCTGATACGCTCCCTGTTCTCTGATGATTCCCTAAGTTCAAAGCATTATTGCAATTTATTAAAGGCTACCTCTGACCGATAACGCCGATGAATTCCTTTATATTGCACTAAGCACTTATCCGAAAACCGAAAACCCAAATTCTGGAGGGCGCGACACTACAGTGTCGCGCCTGCCAGAATTTGGGTTTTCGGTTGGGTTCTTAGTGTTCTTCTGGTGCGGGTGCTCAGCGAGTAGGCCCTAGATAGGTTTCGAGAACTGGAGAGAAAACTTCGTAGATCAGGGTAATAGGGCGTCCATGGTGCCAGAACAGGTAGTGTCGTCCCCAGAAAGGCCCCTTCGTTCCGAAGGCTTGTTCTAGCGCGGTCGAGTCACCCAGGCAAATTCCCTGGATATCCCGGTAAAGCTCTGTGCGCGATCGCGCCAGGTTGGCCCAGATGGGAATCGAGCGATTCTGCAAATAGTCGTCCACATGACTGGCTTCCCACCAGGAGGTCGCATAGGCTAGCCGCTGTCCAGAGGAGGTGCGTAACCAGACCTGCCGCCGCAGTCGGGGACCGGGAACCACCTGAACCGGATCCGGTGCATTATCGCTGGCCATCCCCACCAGCGACATATCGATCACGTCTACCTCGGTGGGTTCTCCCGTTAGAAGCTGCAGGTGGCGAGTGGGAGAACCGTCGCCCAGGAGCAGCATCTGCCATGCGGGAGCCAACTGTTGATGCGACAATCCCAACTGAACAACTTCTTCTCCCCCCTGCCAGAGCGGCTCCAGGGCGTGCCATGCGGCAGGCAGTGACGGGCGTTCGACAAATGGAATAGCTTGAGTCAAGGGATTAACAAAACTTTATGTTTTATTGTGATTTTATCGTACCTTTCAGTGGTTTGTGCTGAAACAAAAACTTTGCATCTCAGTTGAAGCGGTGTAAAGAAAGAGAGCGCTCACAAAGTGAGCGCTCTCTTTCTTTACAATGCGGATGGCGAGACTCGAACTCGCAAGGCAAAGCCACACGCCCCTCAAACGTGCGCGTATACCAATTCCGCCACATCCGCGTGGGGGGACTTCAACAA
>JBIKWV010000104.1:0-9204 GCA_044356135.1 Elainellaceae cyanobacterium | reverse complement strand
CTTGCTTTAGAAACTATTTTGCGTCGTAAAGGCAGAGTGCTAGACGCAACAAGCGATGATATACGACTACTACGGCAGAATATTAGGCTTCAGGATCAGCCTTTGCTAAGGCAGTGGCTGGCGACTTTGAACCAGCTAAGTAATCTGAGTTCTAGAGATTTAGGGAATCAAACCCCTGAGCAACGTCGCGCCCAGCTCTTAGAATTAGAAGCCCGAAAAGATGAGCTAGAGAATCAGCTTGCTCAACGTAGCGCTGTCTTCCGGGAGGAAAGGCAACCTGTAAGGCTGCCATCAGTTCAAGCATTAATCCCTACAGATGCAGCATTAGTGGAGTTGGTGCAATACTATCACTACAATCCCGAAGCAGCCCGATCTGAACGATGGAGAAGTCCTCGCTATGTTGCCTATGTTCTGCATTCTAATGGCACTCCCAAATGGGTAGAGCTAGGCGATGCCCAGGAAATCGATCGCCTCGCCAATCAATTCAGAAATGCCCTCCAAACCCAAGACCCAAACATCAAAGCCATTGCCCGTCAACTCGATGCCAAACTGATGCAGCCCATCCGATCGCTCCTGGACAACCGTAAGCATCTCCTGCTCTCTCCCGACGGTCAACTCAACCTGATTCCCTTTGCAGCACTGGTGGATGAAAATGATCGCTATCTCGTAGAAAACTACACCATCACCTATCTCACCTCCGGGCGTGATTTGCTGAAGCTGCAAAACAATGTCCCCAGCCGTCAAGCGCCCGTCATTCTTGCCAATCCCGATTACGCCAACCCTGGCAATCCCAATTCTGTTGCGATCACCCCCCGTAATCCCCGCCCTGCCTCTGCTCAGGCGGATACTGCCCGGTCAAGCAATCAGCGATCGGTGGATCTGACGACACTGCAATTTGGTCCTCTGGAAGGCACCGAAACTGAGCAACGGGCGATCGCCCCTCTGCTGCCCAACGCAACCGTTCTCACTGGAGCGCAAGCCACCGAGAACGCGGTCAAACGGCTCCAGGCTCCCAGTATTCTACACATCGCCACCCACGGCTTTTTCCTGCAAGACGTTGACTGTGTGCCCATCACAGGGAGCCGGGGCGATGCAACCATCGAGGTTCAACCGCTGAACAACGGCAAACCCTGTGTTCCCACGCCGCAAAATACAGAAAATCCGCTGATGCGATCGGGTCTGGCGCTGGCTGGGTTCAATCCGCGTCGGAGTGGCGATGAGGATGGTGTGCTGACGGCAGCAGAGGTAGCAGGACTGGATCTGTACGGCACTCAACTGGTGGTGCTGTCTGCCTGCGAAACCGGACTGGGCAACGTGGCGAACGGTGAAGGCGTGTATGGCTTGCGGCGATCGTTTGTCATGGCAGGCGCAGAGAGTCAGTTGATGAGCCTCTGGAACGTCAGCGATTCTGGAACAAGCGATTTGATGAGTCTCTATTATCAAAAGCTCCGATCGGGCATGGGTCGCAGCGAGGCGCTGAGGCAGGTACAGTTAGAGATGCTGAAAACCGGACAGTATCAAGATCCCTACTACTGGGCAGGCTTTATCTTCTCCGGCGACTGGAGCCGCATAGAGGGAATGTAGCCAAGCGTCATTCGATCAGTACGAAGGTGATTCTGGCACAATTTGTGATGCCCACGGTAGGGGCGAAGCATTTGCGGGGGCAACTGATCGCTTTCCCCAACGCACTTTGACGCAAATGCTTCGCCCCTAACATCCAACGACCACCCAATCTGGTGTAATTCGGGTACGGAAGATGAGAACCCCTGAAATCATCCGGGAGGGCAAAGCATTTGCGTTCAGTATGCCGGGTGAATCTGGAGATCCCTCGCACAAATGCTTTGCTCCTACGGGTGGGCGATCGCTTCGAGATACCCGCAAGGGTTTGCTCCATCAGGCTCATTCTTATAAACACAAAATGAATCAGAATCAGGCACGACGACGGAATCCTTCCACTCCACCACCCAAATCAGCATGTACCACACAGATTCTCCACGCCAGTTGTCCAAACTATCCCGCCGATCGCTCCTTCTGCTAACCGGAGCCACCCTCACCGCAGGACTCCCGATCGCCCAAACCGCGATCGCACAATCTGCGCCCGTTCAAACTAGTCGGCGATCGCTGCGGGGAGTCTCATTTCATCAAACGACCGTTGATCTGAGCCATCCTCAAACATTCATCACCATTGGGCTGGCAAACAATGCCCCTCAAGCCAACAGCGCCGAGCGATCCTACGGCGACGAGCCGTTTCCGCAGATGGTGCAGCGATCACGGGCGGCAGTTGTCGCCAACGGCACCTTCTTCAACACCGCAGCCGCCCATCGAGAAGTCATGGGCAATATGGTGGCAGCGGGTCAATTTCTGAGATACCGTGCATGGGAAAGGCGCGGCACCACCTTCAGCTTGCGACAAAACAACCAGCCGGAAATGATTACGCCGAATCTGGAGGAGCGATCGCGCCAGTGGGAGCAATACTGGTTCTCGATTACCTGTGGTCCCCGGCTGCTGACCAACGGGCGCGTATCTGTGACCGCTCAGAGCGTTCGTGCGGAAGGCTTCACGACCTCCCATCTGGTGAACCCCCAAGCGCCTGCCGCTCGTTCTGCCATCGGTTATTCCCAGGATGGGAAGAAGCTCTACATGGTCACCTTCATTGATGCGGTGTCCCTCCAGCGATCGGCAGAAATTTTGCGCGACATGGGAGCGTACCAGGCGATGAATCTGGATGGCGGAGCTTCTGTGGCGCTGGCTTCCAGAGGCAACATTCTGTATCCGGCAGGGCGGAACCTGACCAATGTAATTGCCGTTTACGACAGCACCAGCGTTGCGCCTGCTCAGTTGCAGGATGCCTGGAGCAAGTTTTCGCGGGGTGAGCTGCGTCCACAGCTTCCGTAGCGGTGCAGTGCCTAAGTCCAGTTACCCACTAGAACATAAGCGGACCAGAAGTAGGGGTTACCATCGTATTCAGGACTGCGGAGAATCGCAATCTGGGCGCGGCGCAGTGCCTCTGCCTTCGATACCCCCGTTTGCCTCGCCTGGTTTAGCTGCTTGTAGAATTCGCCCATCAGCGTGGCAGAGGCTTTGTCGTTTACCTGCCAGAGCGTTGCCACCGTGCTACGTGCGCCCGATCGCACTGCCACACCTGCTAATCCCAGAGCAGAACGAGTATCCCCGCTGGCGGTTTCACAGGCGCTGAGGATCAGCAGCTCCAGCGGACTGCCGCGTGAGAGTTCTGCGGTTTTCAGAATACTGCTGAGCTGGTTGACCGTCAGTTTGTCCTGCCAGGTGAGGATAAAGGTCTCCTCTGCATTCGAGCTAAACTGACCGTGGGTTGCCAGGTGAACGATGGGGGATGGGAGACGAGTCACACTCTGCTGGAACGCTTGAGTGGTAAATTGCTCATCGAAAAGGACACGGCTTGGCACTTCCGCCTTAATGGTTTCGACCTCCGTCTTGACAAAAGGTAGCGCACCGAAAGGGGGACTTTCAGCCTCCAGCCCACCAACTAAAGCACTGAGCTGGGTTTTGGGGAGCGATCGCGCCGGTAAAAGCTGCAACCCAGGCGTTAACGCAACGCTGTATTTCTCTACTAAAAACTGCTGTCCGTCATGCAGCGCTGCCATCGGAATATTTCGTAGCACGCCATCCAGAACAAACACCAGCGTTTCGACCTGGCCGCTGGCCAACTCCGCTGCTCCGGGACGAATTATCCAATCGTAGAGTTGCTGCAACAGCGGTAGCGTCAGATCAGCGGTGTTTCCTTGATCAAGGTCTTCACGGGTTTCCTCGACCAGTCGTTCAACCTGCTCACGGGTGACATCAATTTCATAGTATTGCAGCCGACGGGGAGGGTTCGTCTGGGTGGTGGCTGCATTCGCATCAGGGATGCTGATAATTACCGCAAGCTGTTTCTCCAGAATAATGGGATAGATCACCGCAGCTTTACGATCGACCTGATCCACCTCATTCGGGTTTGCATTCAAACAGGCTTCCCGAAAAAAGTTATCCAGTTCCACCAATTGCAGCGCCTCAATCACCTTTCGAGCGGCGGTCAGGTTTTCAGACTGATTGGTTTGCAGTAGAAGTTCCACCAGTTCCCGGTGAATGGGGTCAACCGCATCCCGGAAGGAGAACTGCACGTCTGGACTGGCAGAAGCCAAATCTGCCCGCAGAGCAGCGATGTTTCCAACCGCCCCCTGGTAGGCAGCGATCGCCTCCCGATTCTTCCCCGGCTGTGCCTTCAACACCTGCCCCAACTGCCACTGCCAGCGGTAAGTCAACTCCGGTGCCTTAATCTGCTGTGCCAACTGCACCGCCCGTTCAGTCACCTGCTGCGCATCTGTCCACTGCTGCCGTAGCTGGTATGCCCTGCCGAGACTGCCAAGCGCATCTACCCGCAAACGAGCGTCTCCCAACATCTCCGCCTGACGCACTGCACTTGCCAGAAGCTGAGCAGCGGCAGGCTGTTTTGATGCGTCCCACTGAAGCAGCGTTTGAGCCAGGTTAATCTGAACCTCAATAGACGTGCGATCGGGCGGCAGAAGAGCAAGCTGGGGCTGGAGCTGCTCCCACAGCGTTTGTGCTTCTATAGAGCGCTGGCGTTCGACCAGGAGGTTGAGGAGATTGGCGATCGCCTGGACTTTGAGCGACGGAGAAGCGTTGCGACTGGCCTGCTGGTACTGGGCGATCGCCTCCTCCGGCTGTTCCTGGGTACGCGACAGATTACCCAGCAGAAAGTGACTCAGGGCGATCGCCTCATTCCCCTGTAAGTTTTGAGCCAGTGCCAGACTTCGCTGCAACACTGCACGGGCAGAATCCGAATTCCCCGTCATCCGCAATGCAGTTCCAAGACTCTGGAGGGCGGTCACAGTTTGCGTTGAGGCTGTGAGATCCTGAAGCGCCGACTGCAATTCAGCGATAGTTGGCTGCTGCGGCAATCCCAAAATCTCGTTCAGCAGTGTCAGAGAGCGGCGATAGAGTCCCAGATTTTGCAGCGCCTGGGATTGGTTGAGTCGAGTAATAGTCGCTCGCTGGGTGCTGCCCTGGCGGTCATGAATGGCAGCGGCTCGTTCCCAGGTACGCAGAGCCTCTTCTGCTTGTCCCTGAGCCAGCAGCAGGTTACCCTGAATGTCCAGAACTTGTGCAAGCGCGTGGGCGTTTGATGATTCGGGTTTCAGTAGATTGAGGCTGGTGGCGATCGCCTCATTTGCCTCCTGCCACTGTCCTACCTGCCGATAGGTCAGCGCCAGATTTGCAAGACTCAGCGCCTGTTGGACGGTGTTGCCTGAAGCCTGATAAAGTGCTGCGGCTCTTTGGAACAGGGGAATGGCTTCTGTGAAGCGGCGGTTAGCGAAAAGGGATTGAGCCTGCTGATCCAGAGATGTTGCATTGCTGGATGTACTGGACAACTGCTGAGAAGTGGGTGGGTGAAGGGCAGAGGCGATCGTATCCCCCACCATCGGAGATGTGATGCAGAAGAGCGCTGTTAATAGGCTCAGCACGATCAGGCGCATTCTTTTTGAAAGCTGCATTCTCACTCCTCAATCACAGATTATTCTGCTGGTGGGTTAGACAGTTTGCAGGGGCGATCGCAGAACTCGCTGGTACTGCGGCGAATAGGCTGATTGTTCCGTCTGCCCCTCTAACCCAGCCCTGTGCTTCAACTAAGCGCTGATGTTCAGCGGGCGATTGACTACTTTGAATCGAGGTTGACTGGGATGATTCTTCTTCCAGAGTGGCAAGTTGAGTAATAACCGTTTCCCCGGTGAGTGTCTCCACCGGGCTTGCAGGGAGACTGCCGCGACCGCTGACGGTGAACTGTCCTAGCTGGTTGTCTGCTGAATCAATCGTGCAACTGCGATTAATCTGATTGGAGACATCTGCAAGGTCAACAGGCAATTCGGTAAGTCCCTGACTGGGGTCAACGGTTGGTGTATTGATTTCAATCTGCCCCTGTACACCCCGTTCAGAACTGGCGGTAATGGTGCTGATGCCCGGTAGCGGGCGATCGCTAGAGAGAATGCCAAAAACACCCTGTGCATCAATCTGGACATTACCGCCGCGTCCGGTAAAAGCGTTGGCCCGAATCGTACTGCTCTCGTTTGGAGCAGCCACCAAAAAACCAGTGTTGATATTAATATTGCCTCCATTTCCGCCAGCGCCAGTCGTACCTGCGGTTGTCGAAATACTGCTACCGTTTCGCAGTACCAGAACATCTCTTGCGTTGAAACCAATGTCACCACCATCGGCACTTGCCGTTTCAGCTGAGATTTGAGAACGGTTATTCAAGACTGCTGTGTTGACTCGCACTGCAAGATCGCCGCCCTGTCCCCTCCCCTGACTGTCCACTGCGATACGAGAGCCATTTTGTAAGGTGAGCGATCGCCCATTCACAAAGATACTGCCGCCATTTCCTGAAGATCCGGGTGTTGTATTGGCAAAGAGACCACTACTGGGGTCTGGATTGGCGATGATGTCGGAGGGGCGATCGTTCTGGTTGGCAGGACGACTGAGGAATCGTCGGGTTCGTTGCAGTCGTTCAGCAAAGTTGGGATCGGTTCCGGAGAGTTGAATCGCTTCTGCAACATCTAATCGAATTGAGCCTGCGGCTCCTGATCCAGTCGTGCTGGTCAGAATCTGCCCCCCGTTAATGGCAAACAGATTATTCGCATTCACGGTAATACTGCCCGCATTACTGTTGTTCAGCGTTCGTGCAGCGATTAAGCCACCGTTGTCAAGGATCAAATCTCCAGTTGTTAAGGTAATGTTGCCTGCATTGCCCCTGGCTCCTCGTTCGGTTGCCGCACCAATACTACTGGAGAGACCGTCGCTGTCAAAGCCAGACACCAAAATGCTATTTGCTGCATTGATCCGAATATTGCCGCCCTGTCCTCGTCCAGCAGGAACCAGAACATTATTGGGGGGAACTCGTCTGGAACGGTTAACTCCTGCCCGAACTCCCGCACCATCAAGGAGGGTCAGGTTATTTGTTTGAATTTCAACATCGCCTGCTCTCCCCTGACCCCCCGTAAATACTGAACTGATGATATATCCGCCCTGTAGGAAGATGTTGCTGCTCTGAACAAAGATGTCACCGGCATCACCTTTAGAAAAGGTTCCAGTGGAGATTCCTCCAACGATTGACTCTCCGTCCGATCTTCGACCTCCTCCAAGGATTTGCAAATCATCTCGAATCAGGACTCGAACATTACCGCCTCCACCTCTTTCCCCACCAAATTCCGAGCCAATTACTGCACCACTTCGAATCGTTAGGCGGTCTGCCTCAACTACAACATCACCTGCATTACCAGCAGCACCAGAGAGGACTGTCGCAGAAATCCCCGTATCCGCATCTACAGGGTCAGGAACATCGATTAACTCAATCTCACCTGCACGGACAGTAACGCTTCCAGCATTTCCTCTTCCAAGAACATTCGCACCAATCTGTGAGTTTTCCCGAACCAGCAGTCTCTGAGCCGAAATTGTAATAGCGCCACTGTCACCTTCGGCTCTGGGACCAACCTGAGTTTGAATGAAGGAATTATTGAAAAGGTTAACTCGTTCCGCATTAATGCGAATATTTCCTGCATTTCCTCTGGCAAACGTAGAAGTAGAGATTTCGGCGCGATCACTCAAGTTGAGTCTTCTAGTACCGACTTGAATGCTTCCTCCAGTTCCGTTTGCACCCGTTTGAACTGCAGAAGATAGACCAGAAGGGTTGTTGGGGCGTGCGCCTACGCCAGATATTTCAATTGTGTCAGTTGCACGAACAATAACATTCCCAGCCCGACCTGCGCCAGAAATAACATCGGTATCTATTCTTCCTCCATTGAGGAGTCGAAGACGGTTTGTATTCACAGTGATTGTACCGCCCCGAGTATTCGTTGTATTTTGTCTGACCCCAGCAGAAATTGCACTATTTAGCGCAAATTCACTACCCCTTCTAAAGAATCCTGAAACTTCCAAATCATTCGCTCGAATAGTGATGTTGCCCGCATTACCGCGACTTGCCGATGAAGTGGTTTCAATTCTACTGCCATTTGTAATGCGGATGGTTTGAGCTGAAACTGAGATGTTTCCAGCATTGCCCTGCCCCTCTCCACCATCTAACCCACTTCCAGTCAGGGCACGAATGACGGATAGATTTGACAAACTCAAATTATTAGTTCGCATCTGAATACTTCCTGCTCCTTGAGCACGTCCAGATGCACTTACACTAACACTGGAACCGCCTCTCAAAGTGATTGAATCCCGTGTACTGAGTTCTATGGCGCCTGCTTGTCCTCTACCAATGCTCTCAGCTGAAATTGAGCTGTCCTCATCTAAGAGGAGCGATCGCCCTCGAACCAAGATATTGCCACCAGAAGGTTGACTATTGTTCGGCATCAAAGTTCGGAATACCCCGGTACTAACAGAGCTATCGCCAGTAAGAACAATTGCATCTTGAGCTTGTAGAGCAATCCGACCTGCATCTCCCGAACCATTTGTCGTGGAGGTGATGCTGCCCCCGTTCGAGCGAATTGTCTGAGCATTAATCGTCAGGTTTCCTGCACGTCCGCTTCTGAATGTTCCTGAATTGACAAAATTATTATCTCCGATAGTAAAGTTATTTGTATTGATTGTTAGATTTCCAGCGTTATTACTATTGAAGGTACTTGTTGCAATATTTGCGGGTAATGGACCGTCGGAAGTATTAGCTACACCTGCAATTCCCACTGACTCTAAAGCATTAATCGTGAGTTCAGTGGTAGGACTACTGCTTCCGGGTGGATTGGTCGTCATCAGTTGATTCTGAGTAGATGCCGAACCTGATGTTGCGGTGATTGAAGCACCGTCACGAACACTTAGTCGTCGAGTATTAATGGTTAGGTTACCTGGTCTGCCCACACCTTGATTTGTGGTTGAAAGGCTGCTTACAGTGAGATCTGTATCTCCGTTGAACTCAGACAACTCTGAGCCTAAAAGAGTGACTGATTCTGCTGCCTCAATGGTCAAACTACCGCTGCTTCCAGAGCCACTAGCCGTTGTACTGATGCTGCTCCCGCTCAAGACATTAAGATCTCTGGTTTGAATTTGAATATTTCCACTGCCGTTTCTATTATTGGAGGATGCAATCCTGGATATGTTCTCCAACACGACCCGCTCAGTGCTAGCAATTCTGATGTCTCCAGACAAACCCGCATTGAGACTCTGAGAACTGATGAA
>JBIKWV010001082.1:0-2505 GCA_044356135.1 Elainellaceae cyanobacterium | reverse complement strand
AGGGCTTTTTCGTGTGTGCGGCGAAAAACCATGAGGCGGCATCGGCGGGACCTTGAATAGACCATTCAGTCTAGACTGAATGGTCTAGACGAGGCGACGTGCTTGAGCAAGCACCTTCAGCACCGGCGCACCCGAGCCGAAAAGCGCCACGAGAATGCAGCGCTTCCTTGCTGGCGGCGGTGCGGACTTCACCGAAAGTGAACGAAGGATAAAGGTAGAGCGCTGCGCGCCGGCTCACACGGGCGCGCAGGCCCGCTCCATCCAGGCGCACACCGTAGCGTTCACCTGGGGGCCAATCTCGGCCAGCACCCGCGCATGATACGCGTTCAGCCAAGCGCGTTCGTCAGCGGTCAGCAGCTTTTTCTCGATCAGGGCGCGATCAATCGGGGCCAGCGTCAGCGTTTCAAAGCCGAGCATCTCGCGCTCACCGCCCGGGATGGGCGCCGGCGCGGTGACGACCTGCAAATTCTCAATCCGGATGCCATAGGCGTCGGTTTTGTAGAAGCCCGGCTCGTTTGATACGATCATCCCCGGCTTCAGCGCGACAGTATTTGGCGCTTTCGAAATTCGATGCGGCCCCTCATGCACCCCCAGAAACGACCCAACCCCGTGGCCGGTGCCATGATCGTAATCAAAACCGCCGTCCCATAGCGCCATGCGCGCCAAAACATCCAGGGCAGAACCCGTTGTGCCGGCTGGAAACCGCACCCGCGAAAGCGCGATATGGCCCTTCAGCACGCGGGTGAAGCGATCCTTCATCTCCGGCGTTGGCCGCCCGATCGCCACCGTCCGCGTGACATCGGTGGTGCCGTCCTTGTACTGGCCGCCGCTATCGATCAAGAACAATGACCCGCGCTTGAGTTTGCGATTTGTTTTGGTCGAAACGCGATAATGCACGATCGCGCCATTGGGCCCGGCGCCGGAGATCGATTCAAAAGAGATATCGGTCAAGCCGGCGACGGCCCGCCGGAAACCCTCCAGCGTTTTAACTGCGGTGATCTCATCCACCTGTCCCGACTGTGCCTCGGTGGCCAGCCAGTGCAGGAAGGCCGTCAAGGCCGCACCGTCGCGGGCATGGGCGCGCCGCGCGCCTTCGACCTCGACGGGGTTTTTGCACGCCCGCGGCAGGGTGACAGGATCTTGGGCCCGCACAATTTCGACGCCAGCGGCGGTCAGGGTGTCGAAGTACCAGGCGGAAGCGAGTGCGGGATCGAGGCTAACGACACGGCCCTTCAGGGCCCGCAGGCGGCTGTCCAACTCTTCCGGAGCGCGGACAATGACCTGATTGCCTAGGAATTGTTTGAGCTCGGAATCGACTTTTTCCGGCGCCAGGAACAGCTCTGCGTGACCATCGGACTGCAGGATGGCGACCCCCAAGGGCAATGGTGTGGCCTTCACATCGCCGCCGCGGATATTGAAAAGCCACGCCAAAGACGCTGGGGACGTCAACACGGTGGCGCTGGCGCCGCTTTCGGCCACTGCCTCACCGATCCGCTTGCGTTTGGCGGTGGCAGATTCACCGGAAAAACTCTCCGGGTGTGGGTAGACCTTGGCCATCGGGATCGGCGGCCGGCCAACCCAGGCGCAGTCGATCGGATTATCCATGAGAGGAATCAGCGCAATGTTTTTGGCGCTCGCCGCCTCTTTGAGACGAGCCAGCGCGTCCGGGCTATGCAAGCGCGGATCATAGCCAATGCGGGCATTCTGCGGGACATGCTCGCGCAGATAGCCGGCAATCCCAGGCTCGGGAAACTCGTGCGTCGTGAATAGCCTGGCGTCGACCTGCGCCTTGACCTGCAAAGTGTAGCGACCATCGACAAACACCGCGGCGGCGTCCTTCAGCACGATGGCCGCCCCCGCTGAACCTGTGAAGCCGGTCAGCCATTGCAGACGATCCAGCGCTTCCGGGACATATTCGTTCTGGTACTCGTCCTCGTGCGGTACGATGAAGCCGTCGAGGCCAAGCTGGACCAGTTCTCTACGCAGGCGCGGCAGGTTCTTGCGGCCAAGCTCTGGGCCGCCGGTGGGTTCGAACGTCTGATACATGGCCGATAGGTGCGCTGCGGGGCGGTTTCCGTCAAGCGCGGCCCGGAAGGCTCCAGCAGTCTGTTGCGCAAGTCCCGGCGGTCGCGACCGCGTCACCGATCCGGCCCATCCTCCCGCTTGACGTGCCGGTTCATCTGGGCCCCATAGTTCAGGCCCTTCGGCAGGGTCATGACCGCCACTCCCATGGCCAGGGCCCCGGTCGTGAAGCTCAACGCAAACAACAAGATGAACACCGCCAGCCCCGCCTCCCGCGTGGCAAACAGCACGCTGCGCAAGTGGGCGACGTCAAACACCAGCAAAAGGACGCCGATCGCCAACCCAACGGCCAAGCCAATCGCGAGGTTCACGCCCAGCAGGCGGAAAAGCTTCTTGTCGTTCGGGCCCTGGTCCCACAGCGTAGCCATGGCGCAAGGCTATCAAATCGCGCTGGTTTGGCCAAGGCGACGATTGGGGGCGATT
>JBIKWV010001049.1:0-2508 GCA_044356135.1 Elainellaceae cyanobacterium | reverse complement strand
CACACCAGCGTGAGAAACGCCATAAGTGTCGTAGCGATCGCTAAAGCCATCACTCAAACGCCGAATTCTCCCCTAAAAAGTATCTTGATGATCACCACGGGGAGGCGAAAGAAACTAGCGTGTAGCTTTTGCTTTCCAACAGAATATAAATTCCCAGGCCAATCAGGACAAACGGTACAAGTCGATGCCCGTACCGCGTCAGCAATTTTGCAATGGCGGGGTGGCGGGCTAGAGAGAGGGCGATCGCACACCAAACCGCAATCATCACCAGAAACGTGATCAGAATAATGACCAGATCGGTGACGGAACTACTGGCAAACAGGGGGACATAAATGCCGATATTGTCCCCCCCGTTGGCGACCGTAATGGCGGCGACCTGAAAGATGGGTTGCTGGAGGCAGGAGGTTCGCGGAGCCTGCTGATTTGTGCCGGATGCCAATTCACCCGATGCAGATGGGACGGAAATCGTCTGCACTGACGCTTCCTCCGTATGGTTTTGCCATAACTGGTGAACGCCAATGGCAATGGGGAGCAACCCCAGTAATCCAATCCAGGGGCGGGGCAGGAAGAGTCCCCCGAAGAAACCGGGTAAACTGGCCAGCACCAGCACCAGAAAACCCAAATACTGCCCCATAATCACTTGTCGCGTCTGGAAGTGATCGCGCTGCCCAAACAGCAACATCAGCACAATGATGTCGTCCACATTGGTAGCAGCAAAGGCAAGGATGGCGGCGATCACAGTCTGTATCATTTCGTTCATCAGGGAGGTTGGTTATTCCGAGATACTCTAGAAGGGAGTAATTTTTAGGAATCACCATTCACAATGAGTTTACTGGGCAATATTATCTGGCTTGTATTTGGCGGCTTTATGAGCGGTGTGGGCTACATTATCGGTGGCATCAGCACCTGCCTGACGATTATTGGCATCCCCTTTGGTATCGAAGCCATCAAACTGGGAATTGCCACCTTCACCCCCTTTGGTAAGGAGGTGGTCAAGAATCCCAGTGCCGATTCCCCTCTGGCCATTATTCTGAATATTATCTGGCTGATATTATTCGGTTGGGGGATTGCCCTCTCCCACCTGTTCTGGGGCATTTTGCTGGCGATTACCATTGTGGGACTGCCCTTCGCAAAACAGCATTTCAAGCTGCTGAAACTGGCGCTTATGCCGTTTGGACGCGATCTGGTTTAAGACATTCGCCCATCTCTCGCGCATCACGCTATGTGTCAACTGCTGGGAATGAACTGCAATGTGCCAACCGACATCTGTTTCTCATTCGAGGGCTTTGCAGCACGCGGTGGCCGAACGGATGATCACGCCGATGGTTGGGGCATTGCTTTTTTCGAGGGGCGCGGCTGCCGCACCTTCATTGACCAGAAGCCCTCGGTCACCTCACCCGTTGCCGACCTGGTGAAGCGCTATCCGATTAAGTCCACCCATGTGATCGCCCATATTCGCAAGGCAACGCAGGGGGCGATCGCCCTGGAAAATTGCCACCCTTTTCAGCGGGAGCTGTGGGGCCGCTATTGGGTATTCGCCCATAACGGGAATCTGGAGGGTGACCTGGGTGTGCTGCAAGCGAATGTGACCGAACGCTATCAACCTGTCGGTCAGACCGATAGTGAGAAAGCCTTTTGCCTGATTCTCGAAACCCTGCGGCATCATTTTCCCAACAGCAAGCCACCTCTGACCGAACTCTACCCGGTGCTGCAAGGAATTACCGCCGCCCTTGCAGAAAGAGGCACTTTCAACTTTCTGCTGTCTGATGGCGACTCATTTTTTGCCCACTGCTCCACCAAACTCCACTACATCGTGCGACAGGCTCCCTTTGCCGCCGCGCACCTGATCGACGAAGACCTGACGGTGGACTTCAGTGAGCTGACGACACCGAGCGATCGGGTTGCGGTGATTGCCACCCTTCCGCTGACGGACAACGAAGTGTGGACGCCGATTCAACCTGGAGAACTGCTGGCCTTCCAGGACGGATTGCCTCTCATCCAATAGTTAAACAGCACGGCTACTCATCTATCCAGAATTAAAACGAGCATGGAGGGATTCGAACCCCCGACCCTCAGGACCGGAACCTGATGCTCTATCCACTGAGCTACATGCCCCTAAGATTTCTCCAAAGTTACTCTCAACACCTGGCAAAGAGATTTGGGTGTAATCTTAACCTGTGACAGTATAGCATCTTCTCCTCTTCCATGCCGTATAAACTCCTATTCGTCTGTCTGGGCAATATTTGCCGATCCCCCTCCGCTGAGAACATCATGAATTACCTGATCGACCAGAATGGGCTGACCCACAAAGTCGTGTGTGACTCGGCGGGAACCGGGAGTTGGCACGTCGGGAATCCACCCGATCGCCGCATGTCTGCTGCCGCCAGTCAGAAGCTGGGGATCACTCTGAAAGGGGAGGCCCGCCAGTTTCGCATGGAGGACTTTGCCCAGTTTGACCTGATTCTGGCAATGGATAAGGAGAACTATGCGGATATCCTGCAGCTCGAT
>JBIKWV010001048.1:0-2509 GCA_044356135.1 Elainellaceae cyanobacterium | reverse complement strand
ATTTGCTTCTGTTAAGGTTTGCTTATAATTTATTGTATTCTGATGATTATTGGGGGAATAGCTTCTATATTTCTGTATCTTCTCCTCAATTGCATCAATTGCATTTGTTAGAAGATGTAGAAAAACCTGATTGAGCTGCCCTGGGTAGCATTCGATGAGTGGTAAATTGTCGTATTGCTTGATTACTTGAATGGCTGGTCGGCTTGAGTTGGCTTCAAGGCGATGACGCAGGATCATCAAGGTATTGTCGAGGCCCTCGTGCAGGTCAGCGCTCTTGAATTCAGCTTCATCCAGACGTGAGAAGTTGCGCAATGACAGTATTGTTTCTCGGACTCGACGAGTCCCTGTTTGCATTGAAGTGATCAGGTTTCTCAGATCCTCAGTGAGAAAATTCAGATCGATTGCCTCAAGCTGCTGTTGCAGGGCTGCTGGGGGATGTGGTATCTGCTGCTGATACGTCTGCACCAGGGACAGCAAATCCTGAGTGTAAGTACTGATATAAGCCAGATTGCCGTGAACAAAGTTGATTGGATTGTTAATCTCGTGGGCGATCCCAGCCACCAGGACCCGCAATGCAGACATCTTCTCCGATTCGATTAGCTTCATCTGCAAAGTTTGTAGATCGCCCAGGGCGACCTCTAACTCCTGGCTTCTGCTTTCCAGCGCCTGTTGAGAGGTTTGCAGGTCTTGAATGACTCCTTTAAGGAGCCTTTCTCGCTGTTCACTCGCTTCCTCCAGTTGCCGTCGGTCAGCCTCAGACCGTTCGAGTTTCTTGCTGAGAATTCGGATTTGCTTTTCCAGCGCCGTAATCTCATCCTCCCTGATGTTCATAGTTGCTATTTGCTGCCTATGAGTAGCGTGATAAATGTTTCCTGATGGTAGCGATTGGTTCCCTGTGACTCCAGTGGAGCAAATTCACCGTAGCTATAGAACCCACAGATGGGGACGGGGGTTGACAGGGCATTTTTGACCAACTGGTATTCATCTTTGGCTCGAGTTCCCAGAAGCCATCGGCGGCAGCAGCAGGAGAAGAGTAGAATGGCTTCGGGTGCAGTGCCGGGGTAGCGTTCTAAGGCAGTTTTGAAGGAAGTCTCGGCAGCCTCAACGACTTGATCACGGCTGATGTCGGTCACCTGTACGATTGCCTGTTCGGGGATATTGCCCAGAAAATTGATGCCGCCTGTTTCCGGATCGTAAGTGTTGGGGACTCGCATATAGCAGCGATCGCTCTCCCCCTCATAGACTGCCAGGGGGTTCTCGGCGGTGGGCTGGCGATCGCCCAGGTAGCGCTGGTAAAACTCAATGGCGGGCCGACCGTCGATCTCGTACAGAACGGTTCCCTCGGCTCGCGTCACGACGCTTCTTTGCCCAATCGGCTGCCAGCCGCACCCGGTTCCGAAAGAGAGGTGAAGATCCCCGGAGAACAGCAAAACGGGCAGTGCGTCGGTGAAGACTTCGGTGCCAAAAAACTGGTAGGTGGTCTGGAATCGGAACTGGTCGCCTGCCGTTCCTCCCACAATCGGAACCTGAGTTCCCAGGGCTAAATCTAAGCCCTGGAGAATCGCCTCGCCACTGGTTGTAGAACCATCTGCGGTATAGCTGGCGGGAATCGTGATACACAATTTTGCGGGGAACTGGCTCTTCTGAGTCGCCTGCTGGACGGCCTGCTGAGCTGCGGTGATTGCATTTGCCTGAGTTTCGAACCCCACCCCTGCATGGATGTGAACCGTGTCGGATGAGAACAGCATCAGTGTCAGAGAATCCTGCTGAAACCCCATAACGGATGACATTTCACCATCGGTTGTACAGCCAATCATCTGCAGGTTTGGGAACACGCGTCCGATTTCTTGCAGGATCAACGCATGGTCAAAATCAATGCCCGCGAACAGGATACCCGCCTGGGGCATTGTATTGCCCAGAGTGCTGAGGCACTGCTCCAGCACTTCCAAAACTGCATCTTTAGACCCTGGATCATCACTATGACCGACGACGACGTTGAGCATGGGTATTTTCTGAAGTACAGCTTTAACTGACAGGAGAGTGTTAGCGACGATTTGCTCCTGCTGACACTAGTGTGCCCAGGAGGGGAAACCCCGATACTGATGGGGGTGCAACTTACGCTACTTTGCGGAGTACTTACGCTTTGTCTCCGGTTAATCAGGCAACACGATAACGAACTCAGTCCCTTTTCCCGGCCACGAATTAACGTGAATATGCCCCTGGTGATTTTCTTCTATAATCTGACGGGCGATCGCCAGTCCTAACCCCGTTCCTTTACCGACTTCTTTAGTTGTAAACAGGTGATCAAAAATGCGTTCCTGGATATCCGCTGGCATCCCAATCCCGTTGTCAGCAATCGAAATTTTGACCTGGTCTCCCTCCGCACTGGTTCGAATTTTAATCTGATTAGGGTGTTGCTCGATTTCAGCAAACTGGCGTTCCTGGTTTGATTCCTCCAGCGCATCGATCGCATTTGACAAAATGTTCATGAACACCTGGTTGAGTTGAC
>JBIKWV010001047.1:0-2510 GCA_044356135.1 Elainellaceae cyanobacterium | reverse complement strand
CGACCCCGTTAAGTCGAAGGATTTCTTCGCTGCGGTTTAATTCCTGGAGTCTTGAATATTTTCCTTATAACGCCGCGAAACACTCTCTACGAGGGCGTTTCGCGGCAAATTTAATTTTGGCGCTGATTTTCTCTGAAACGCCGGCAGAGCCAGCGTTTCAGAGAAAATCAGCGCGATTTAGTCAAAAGTCCAGTTAAAGGGAAATCCAAATCAAAGCAGGCGAGGCGCTACAGCGTCTCGCCTGCTTTGATTTGGATTTCAATGTAGGGTATAAGTAGAAATCTTTGACAAACGCTTGACGTAACCCGGAAGGGAACACCTCGCATGTTGACCTCCACAGACTTTCGTGGCCTGCTGAATCAACGGTTCTTCAACAACCTGATGCCTATTCCTGCAACGAATCAGTTCAGTATGGGTACGCCTGCGCCTGCGTTTGAACTATACAACGCGAGCCAGAAGCAGCGTGTCAAGCTGGCCGATTACACAGGCAATGCGGATCTAGCCCAGAACCGTCCAGTGCTGCTCTACTTCACGCGCATCTTCACTGAGAAGCAGTACTGCCCACTGTGTTTCCCGCACATCAAGGAAATGAACGAGCGGTACGAAGAATTTACGACGCGGGGTGCAGAGGTACTGATGATCTGTAGCCTGGAGTCAAAGCAGTGTGAGAAGGTAATTCGAGACCTGGGGTTGAAAATGCCGCTTTTGAGCGATCCGACCTGTCGCGCGTTTCGGTCGTATCAGGTGGGACAGGCTTTGGGAGCACCACTGCCAGCGCAGTTCATAGTGGATACAGTGGGCAAAATTCGGTTCCGCCATTTGTTTTCCTTTCTGGAACCAAATGCAGACATTCAGCGCCTGCTAGTCGCCCTCGATCGGATTAAACCGACTTAGCGCCTATCCCAAAACCGAAGACCCAAATTCTGGCAGACGCGACGCTGTAGCGTCGTGTCTACCAGAATTTGGGTCTTCGGATAAGCTCTCATCTCCACGCTCACCAACCATTCAGGATTGCGACATGAATCCACTGCATCCCGTTTATGAAATTCTGGCGCGAGAAGGGGTCTACGCCTACAATAATCCCGCGTTCAACCAGACCGAGATCAATGCAGCGATTCAGTCCTTTGGCTATCGCGTTGACCAATTCTTCGACGACCCCAGCACTGGATTTCAGGCGCTGGGGTTAGTACCACTTGTCCCCCAGTCAGGGTTGGCTCCAATTCTGGTGTTTCGGGGGGCTGACCAGCTAATTGACGACGCTGCGGCGAGCGATCGCCGTGAAATCGCCCGCAACCAGTTCGATGCCAACAAAGCAGCGATCGGGCAATGGCTGGCAAAGTTCCAGGGAGACCCCGTTCGTCCCACGATTCTCGGTCACAGCATGGGGGCGGCACTGGCCCAGCAGGTGGCAGCGGAGTTTGTGCCGCAGGTGGGCGAGATTGTGACGTTCAATGCGCCCGGTGTGAGTGCGGCCACAGCAGCAACATTTCTGGCGGGGGGCGGTGTCAGTAGAAGTGTCACCCACTACATTGTTGCGGGGGATGTGGTGAGTCTGGGGGGACAGGCTTTTATTGACGGGAAAGTCGTTCTACTGTCCTTCACTGCGCCTCAGATCAACCCGATTCGGGCGCTGGACAAACATGGTGAGATTCGGCGCTATTTGAGTCAGCCGCCTGCGGGGTTCACTCAGCAAGAAATCTCGGTGGCCACCCTTAGCAGTCCCGGCTTTAACTTTAACCAGGATCCTGACTACAGACAGCTTTTAGCGGGTCTCGGCTTTGTTCAACCGCTGATCGCCCCCCAACTCGTTTCCAGAGCCAGTGTGGAGCGATTGCGGACGACCCCCGGAACTTCATTTTTTGGATTGATTTTTACTGCCAGAGCTGCTCTTTCGCCAGCGCGAAACAACCTTCTGCTGGGCAACGATCTGCCCAACACCGCCGACGGCGCGGGAGGGGATGACTTGATCTACGGCAGGGGTGCAGTGGATGTTTTGAGAGGGGGGGCAGGCAGCGATCGCATCTTTGGCGGCACCGGAAACGACCAGCTCACAGGTGGAACCGGAAACGATCTGCTGGTGGGCGAAGCAGGAAATGATCGGCTGATTGGGGTGGAACCCACCTCGGCGCGTCCGGGACGGGGGGAACTCGATCGGTTACAGGGTGGTACTGGCCGGAACCGCTTTGTGCTGGGCGATCGCACTCATGTTTATTACGACGACGGGCAGGTGGATACTCTGGGTTTGGGGGACTACGCCCTGATCACAGATTTCACCCGAGGCGACGCGATTCAGCTGAAAGGCAGAGCGACCGACTACGTTTTGCAGCCCTTCTCAGTGGCTTCAGCGCAGGGAACAGGCATCTTCCGAAGAGCTACCGCACCTGGCAGCCAAAACGAACTGATTGGTCTTATTGAGGGTGTTTCGGGATTGAACCTGGCTAGCTTTGCGTTTGCCTATGTATAACCTGCGGAAGTGCCCTAACCAACCGGATTTTGGTGGAGAACTGCTG
>JBIKWV010001046.1:0-2511 GCA_044356135.1 Elainellaceae cyanobacterium | reverse complement strand
GCGACTGCCCTATCCCATGATCCGACGCAGGGGAGACCAAGGGTTCCGGCGCATCAGTTGGGAAGAGGCGATGACGGTGATGAGCGATCGCATCAAAGCCACCACACCTGGCCGTCTCAGCTTCTACATCACCAGTCGCGGCACCGTGAACGAAACCTATTACGCTGCGCAAAAAGCGGCTCGTGGGATGGACTGCAACCACATCGATAACGCCGCCCGCATTTGCCATTCCCCCAGCACCGCCGCCCTCAAAAGCACGATTGGAGCCGCCGCCACCACCTGTTCCTACAAAGATTGGATTGGCACTGACTTACTGGTCTTCATCGGTTCCAACGTGGCAAACAACCAGCCTGTAACGGTGAAATACCTGCACTATGCCAGGAAGGCAGGCACCCACATCGTTGTCATCAACACCTACCGGGAACCTGGAATGGAGCGCTACTGGGTTCCCTCTATCCCTGAAAGCGCGCTCTTTGGCACCAAATTTGCCGAAGATTTCTTTTTAATCAACATGGGTGGAGACATCGCGTTTCTCAACGGTGTGATGAAACATCTGATTGAAAACGGATGGATGGATGAATCTTTTGTCCAGGGATACACCTTTGGATTTGAAGAACTCAAAGCCACACTTGATACACAAGCCTGGGAACAACTGGAACACAGCTCAGGAGCCACCAAAGATGAGATGTATGACTTTGCAAAAATGGTCGGTGAAGCACAAAAAGCGGTATTCGTCTGGAGTATGGGAATTACACAGCACGAATGCGGAGAAGATAATGTCAGAGCGATCGTAAATCTAGCCCTCAGTCGTGGCTTTGTGGGGCGAGAAGGCTGTGGACTGATGCCGATTCACGGACATTCTGGTGTGCAGGGTGGTGCAGAAATGGGGTGCTACGCGACGGTGTATCCCGGAGGCAAACCCATCACGCAGGAAAATGCAGAAAAACTGAGAGAAATCTGGGGATTTACGCCACCCACGACAAAAGGCTATACCGCGACGGAAATGATCGACGCCGCTGCCCAGGGAAAGCTGGATGTACTGTTCTCCGTCGGCGGAAATTTTTTAGAAGTATTGCCAGAACCAGACTATGTGCAGTCAGCGCTGGAAAACGTACCGCTGCGGGTTCATGTCGATATTGTTTGCTCCAGCCAGATGCTGGTGGACCCGGCAGACATGGTGCTGCTGCTTCCGGCCACGACCCGCTATGAGGTCCCCGGTGGCGTCACAGAAACCAGCACAGAGCGCAGAGTGATTTTTAGCCCCGAAATCCCCGGTCCCCGGATCGGAGAGGCCCGCCCGGAGTGGGAGGTGCTGATGGAGCTGGCGCGTCGAGTCAAACCCGATCGCGCCGACAAACTGACTTTCAGTGGCACCCAGGCCATCCGAAACGAGATCGCCCTGGTGAATCCCCAATACGCAGGCATCCAGCACCTGAAGGAAGCAGGCGATCAGTTCCAGTATGGCGGCGCACATTTGTGCTTCGGGTGGAACTTCCCAACCGCTGACGGCAAAGCGCACTTCACCCCCCTCACACCATCCACTGTCGAACTGCCGGAGGGTCACTTCCTGGTGGCAACCCGGCGCGGCAAACAGTTCAACAGTATGGTGCAGGACAGGATGGACTACATCACGGGTGCCTTCCGTGAGTCTGTCTATATAAACGAAGACGATGCCCGGAAACTGGGGCTACAGCAGGGCGACCCCATTCTCCTGAAGAACGATCGCGGTGAGATGAAAGGAAAGGTGTTTCTGGCTCCTTTAAAGCCAGGGAACCTGCAAGTGCATTGGCCTGAAGGCAATGTGCTGCTCGACCGCGATCGCAAATCTCAGGAGGGCGTTCCCGACTACAATGCCGTGGTGCGATTGGAAAAACTGTAGTCAAACGCCGGAATGAAGTATCTCTGATTGGTTTCGGGGCGATGAATAAAAGGGACAAAAAAACCCGCGCTATCTTAGCAGGCGGGTGACTCTTACGTCGTACTCGGTGGCGGAGGGAAAATCGGTGCGTGCCTGTGCCCTTGCCATCCCATTGACCGCAGAACGGGACTCTGCATCAATCTCGTAGCGCATTGTTCCTGCACGGCAAGCCATGTCTGCATGCCCAAGAAACTCACGCACATCAACCAGAACTTCGTATGTGTGAACCATTGGAGTAGCCTCTTTCGGTCAACGAAAGGAACACACCTAGTATAGGAAGATCGTCGGGGTTGGAAATTGCCAACACACAATTCTTAGGAGTTTAATCAAAAGTTAATCTTTTGTTATTTTGGGCAATGCTGAGGAGCATCGTTGGGTTGTCAGGGTTTCAAAGTTGTATCGCTCCGCTGGTTAACATTTCGTTTTGGTTGTGAACCAGGCATTTTGGGGGGTAGCTTACCCCCCACCCCCCCCGCTTGAGGGACGAAGCGTCCCCCAAACCCCCTCCTATCAGGTTACTCGTGAGAAGCCAGCAGCCCACAGCGCGTTACCCACGATCGCAGCAGGGCTGAACTGTGTGAGGGTGAAGGTGT
>JBIKWV010000103.1:0-9226 GCA_044356135.1 Elainellaceae cyanobacterium | reverse complement strand
AGACGCCAGAACCGGGTGGATGGGCCTTTCGGCAGACTCAAGGACAGGATGGGTTTTGAGGTGGGGTTGCAACGGTGAATTCAGGCGAACCGCATCCATCTGAACGGAGGATCTTTCGACAGGCTCAAGAACAGGGAGGATGGGGGAATGAAGAGATTCGGCAATCTGGCGGCGCAGGACGCCCTGAAGATTCGTTTTGGTCACTCGTTCGTCAAATGCCTTCGATAGCAGTTGCCAGAGTTGGGATCCGGTTTGTTTGACGTAGCCCACTTCATAACCACAGGTGCGGGCGATTTCAAGATACGACTGGTCTTCCCAGGCGGAGCGGAACACCGCTTTCTGCAGGCGAGTCAGGCGACCGCTGACAAGCCTGGATTCGACCAGTGCCAGTGCTTCTTCACAGTTCATGCCCTTCGTCCAAGACGATCGCTCAAATCATCGCTCCGTCAATCCTCTCCGCAGATCCTATCGGTTCGAACAATGGTACTTTGTTACACAGAGCACATTTTTACTCTCGCCTCACGGCATCCAGGCTTTTCATTTCAGTTGGGAGAGTGCGGCACTTTGCGCCGCACTCTCCCAACTCAATCATCCCGCCCAAGGCGGAGGCTCCGCATCTGCAAACAACACACTTTTTTCACACCTGAACGCACCTGCGAGCAGCATTGGCTGTGCTACAGTTCGCTCTATTCCTTTTGGTTGCCTAATGAAGGGGGTTTGCGATCGTGAGTAAGAGCCAATTTCCGCATCTGTCCCGTCGTCAAATTGTTCGGGGGTTGCTGGCAACAACGGCCTTTGGTGTAACGGCCAAGTTTGGCACCGGATGCAGTCCTACCAGTGATAGTGCGACATCCAGCACCAGTGGGGCGGGGAGCGATGAGCCGATCACCATTGGCTTTATCTACGTTGGGCCAAAAGATGACTATGGCTACAACCAGGCGCACGCTGAGGGCGCTGCCGCAGTGGCCCAGAAATTGCCCTGGGTGAAGCTGGTAGAAGAGGCGAATGTACCTGAAACCACCGCAGTGGCCGAAACCATGCGCAGCATGATCGACATTGACAAAGCTGTTGCGCTGTTTCCCACCTCCTTCGGCTACTTTGACCCACACATTCTGAAAATGGCCCAGGAATATCCCGACGTACAGTTCTTCCATGCGGGGGGTCTCTACCAGGAAGGCGTGACGCCTAAGAACGTGGGCAGTTACTTTGGCTACATTGACGAAGCGCAGTATATTGCCGGAATTGTAGCGGGACTGACCTCCAAAACGGGGAAATTAGGCTTCGTTGCGGCCAAACCGATTCCCCAGGTGCTTCGCAACATCAACAGTTTTACGCTGGGGGCGCGCAGCGTCCGTCCAGATGCTACTACCCAGGTGGTGTTTACGGGCAACTGGGCAGAACCCATTAAGGAAGCAGAGGCCACCAACAGTATGGCCAGCCAGGGCATTGATGTCGTCACCTGTCACGTAGACAGCCCCAAGGTGGTGATGGAAACTGCCGAAAAGCGTGGCATCTTCAGTTCTGGCTACCACGCCAACCAGTCAGCCCTGGCTCCCAAGGGCTATCTCACCGGGGCGGAGTGGGACTGGGCCAATATCTACTCCCAGTTTGCCGAGCAGATCAAGGCCGGGAAAAAACTCTCCGATGGGGGGATTCCTCACCTGGTGCGGGGTGGCCTGAAAGAAGGCTTCTGCAAACTGTCACCCTACGGCCCTGCGGTAAGTTCTGAGGCCAAGCAGGCAGCGGAAGCGGCCAAGGCCAAGTTGATGGACGGCAGCATGGTGATCTACCAGGGTGGCCTCAAGGACAACACCGGGAAAGAACTGATCCCGGCAGGACAGCAGTTGAAACAACAGGATCCCAAATTGGAGCAGATGAATTATTTAGTCGAAGGAGTCATTGGTTCCATTGGTAGCTAGAGGATTGTAGCTTCAGATACTACTGTGCGATCGCTCAACGATTAATTTGGCGATCGCACACCCCAATCACCCTTGAATTCAACTGGAGATAAGCTGTGAGTCAAAGATATTTGGGTCTGTCTCGTCGTCAGATCATTCGTGCATTATTGGCCGCTGGAGCCTTCGGAGCGACCGCAAAACTCAGCACAGGCTGTACTCCCGCCTCTAGCCCGGATTCTTCGGCTGGTGGAGCTTCTCCCGCTGCTGAGGGGGCTGCTTCCCCTGCTGCTGGCGGAGCAATGACCCTGGGCTTCATCTATGTCGGACCGAAGGACGACTTTGGCTGGAACCAGGGGCACGCTCAGGGTGCTGAGGGCATGGCCAAGAAACTGACCTCCGTCAAACTGGTGGAGGAAGCTAGCGTTCCTGAAACAACCGCCGCTGCCGAGTCGATGCGCAGCATGATTGAAATTGATGGAGCCAAAGTTGTGTTTCCCACTTCCTTTGGCTACTTCGACCCGCACATTCTGAAGATGGCGGTAGAGCACCCCGAAGTGCAATTCTTCCATGCTGGGGGACTGTACAAAGAAGGTGTTCACCCCAAAAACGTCGGCAGCTACTACGGCTACATCGACGAGGCTCAGTACATTTCCGGCATCGTCGCAGCCCTGACCAGCAAATCTGGCAAGTTAGGATTTGTTGCTGCTAAACCGATTCCCACCGTGTTGCGCAACGTCAACAGTTACACCCTGGGTGCCCGCAGTGTTCGCCCTGACGCCACCACCCAGGTGGTCTTCACCGGAAACTGGGCAGAACCCATCAAGGAAGCAGAAGCCATCAACAGTATGGCTGACCAGGGCATTGAAGCGATAACCTGCCACGTAGATAGCCCCAAGGTGGTCATGGAAACCGCCGAAAAGCGCGGGTTGCTCAGTACTGGCTATCATGCCGACCAGAAGTCACTGGCTCCCAAGGGCTACCTGACGGGGGCCGAGTGGGACTGGATCAACTTCTACACCAAGCTGGTCGAACAGCTCATGGGCGGCAAGACCCTGATGGCCGGAGACATTCCCCACATGCAGCGGGGTGGTCTCAAGGAAGGCTTCTGCAAGATGTCGCCCTACGGTTCTGCCGTCAGCTCCGAAACGAAGCAGAAGGCTGATGCGGCTCTGGCCAAGTTTATGGACGGCAGCATGGTGGTCTACAAGGGTGAGATCAAAGACAACACTGGCAAGGTGGTGATCGCCGCTGGTGAACAGTTGAAGCAGCAAGATCCCAAGCTGGAGCAGATGAATTATCTGGTCGAGGGCGTGATTGGGTCGATTGGTAGTTAGAGAATAGGGCATTGGTAATGGGTCATCGATCATTGGTAATGGGTGATTGGTGACGGGTTTCACAGTTAATTACTGTTGGGGGAGTCCGGCTAATGATTTCTCAGCAAAACTGGCGCAGAACATTGGAATCCTTTGTGATTCCGTTTGGTGCGATTCTGGTGGGGCTGATTTTGTTTGGGGTGTTTTGTGCGATCGCTGGGGCAAATCCCTTCGGCGTCTACGGCTCCATCTACAAAGCAGCCTTTGGCACCTGGAGCACCTTTCAAAACACCCTGATTCGGGCCGCTCCCCTGATGCTGTCGTCCCTCTGTACCGCACTCCCGGCCCAACTGGGTCTGGTGATTATCGGTAACGAGGGGGCACTGGTGATGGGAGGACTGGGAGCAATTGTGGTGGGGCTGTTCATGTCCTACGGCAGCGTGCTCCCGACGGCAGAGCAGGTGGCAGCCCCCTTGGGCGTTCCTCCTGTTATGGTGCATCTGGGAATGGCGCTCGCTTCCATGTTAATCGGTGGTCTGTGGATCATGATTGCGGGAGCGCTGCGCCACTACCGGGCAGTCAATGAGACCATCAGCAGTTTGCTCTTGAACTACATTGCGATCGCCTTCCTGAATCACCTTGTCGGGGGCCCCATCCGCGATCCTGGTTCCCTGAATAAACCTTCCAGTTTTGCTCTGCCGGAGATCAAAATGATGGGCGATATTCCGGGCACCCGTGTCCACTGGGGCCTGGTATATGGATTGGTCGCCTGCATCGTTGCCTACATCCTGATCCGTCGCACTACCTTCGGCTTCGCTGCCCGCACTGCCGGAGGCAACATCCGTGCCGCCCGGATTGCTGGCCTCCCCGTTGGCAAGCTTACCCTGATCGTCACCTTCCTGGCTGGCTCCTGCGCGGGTCTCGCTGGCATGGTCGAAATTGCCGCCGTCCAGGGTTCTGCCAACGAATCCCTCAACGTCGGCTACGGCTATGGCGGTATTCTGGTTGCCTTCGCCGCCCGCCACAACCCCCTCGCTGCCATCCTGATTTCTCTGCTGGTCGGCGGCATCCTCGCCAGCGGCGGTATTCTACAACGGGCACACGACCTGCCCGATGCGACGGTACTGGTGTTCCAGGGGATTGTCTTCCTGGTGGTGCTCTACAGCGATTCTCTCTACGGAAAGTTCCCCTTCTTCAAAGAGAAACCCCTTGTGGAAGCCCCCCCTGCCCCTCCTGCGGCAGCAGCTCCAACGGTTTGACCCCTCCCGTTCGACTATCGCTCACGGCAACGCCCCCCTAGCCCCCAGACACCCCCTGCCCCCTCAAGGGGGAGTTCTGGGGGGAACCGAGCCGAAACTTTCTGAAGGATGAGAGCAATTGGATGGATCTCTCCCCTTAGCCCCTCAACTTTGGGGGAACCGAGCCGGAACCTTTTTGAAGACTAGAATCACGAGTCCAACACACTTTCCGATCGCCCATCACACGGCTGACCTCCTGCATCCACGAGCAACTCCCCTTCAGGGGGTTTGGGGGAGTATCCCCCAAGCGGGGTAGGGGGTAAGCTACCCCCCAAGCATCTGGTTCACAGCCCAAAACTCCACTTACCACCAACCTCATAGAAGTTCCCTACCCACCCCTCACTCACCCAAGCACCCACAACCCTCCGGAGACCATCATGGCAACTGAAGTCGCAACCGAAGCCCTTGGCTGGTGGGGCGTCCCCCTTGCAATCATCGCTGGCACCATGCGGGGCGGCACCCCCTTCCTGTTCGTCAGCCTGGGCGAATGTCTCACCGAAAAGAGCGGCAAAATCAACCTCGGCCTGGAAGGCACCCTGCTTACTGGAGCCATGAGCGCCTATGGCATTTCCTACCTCACCGGATCCCCCTGGCTGGGTGTCCTCGTCGCAGGCATTGCTGGAGCACTCCTGGGCGTTATCCACGGCTGGCTCTCCCAGCAACCCCGGGTCAACGACGTAGCCGTCGGTATTGCCATGATCATCTTCGGCAGTGGCATCGCCTTCTTCCTGGGCAAACCCTTCATCCAACCCTCCGCCCCCCAGCTCCCAACAATTGACCTGGGGGCAGGTAACTTCCCCCCGGCTGTCCAGGCGGCTCTGGAAATCAGCCCACTGTTTCTGCTGGGACTGGCGATCGCCCCCATCATGACCTGGTTCTTCCGTTCCACCCGCTGGGGTCTGTTTATTCGTGCCGTAGGCGATAGCCCCGAAGCTGCCCGCGCTATGGGCGTTTCAATCTTCAAAGTACGTATGCTTGCTGTGATCGCTGGAAGTTTCCTGGCGGGAATTGGCGGAGCGGCGCTCTCCCTCTACTACCCCGGCGTCTGGACCGAGCGCATCTCCAGTGGCCAGGGTCTGATGGCCGTCGCCCTGGTTATTTTCGCTCGCTGGAACCCAATCGCCTGCCTCTGGGCCTCCCTCCTGTTTGGCGGAGCGCAGTCTCTGGGGCCAGCCCTGCAAGCGGTGGGCATCAAAGAGGGCTACTACCTGTTCAATGCAGCTCCCTACCTGCTGACGCTATTCATCATGATCTTCACCTGTTCTCCGAAGAAGACACTGACCGGGGTACCGGGGGCACTGGGCATGGAGAACTAGCAAAGCTATTCCCTTAATCGAGACTGACTATGAGTGGACTTGGTGGACTGAATAAATCTCCGAATGGAGTCGTACTGGGTATGGTACAGCTCCAACTGCCCAACGTCGTCACCCCCGATGATCTGGCTGTTCAGACTGAGAAAGTTGTCAGCATGGTGGCAAAAGCTCGGCGCAATATGCCGACCATGGATCTGGTGGTGTTCCCCGAATACTCCCTCCACGGTCTGTCGATGGAAATTATGTGTCGTCTGGATGGGCCTGAAGTCGCGGCATTCAGTCGGGCCTGCCGTGACAACAATATCTGGGGCTGCTTCTCAATCATGGAATTCAACCCCAACGGCAACCCCTACAACAGCGGCATTATCCTCGACAATACTGGAGAACTTCGCCTCTACTACCGCAAGCTCCACCCCTGGGTGCCCGTCGAACCGTGGGAGCCAGGAAACCTGGGCATCCCTGTCTGTGATGGCCCCAATGGCAGCAAAATTGCTCTAATTATCTGCCACGACGGCATGTTCCCCGAAATGGCGCGGGAATGTGCCTACAAGGGAGCCGAAATCATGATTCGGACGGCGGGCTACACCGCGCCGATTCGTCATAGCTGGCGCATCACCAATCAGGCCAACGCATTCTGTAACCTGATGGCCACCGCCTCCGTCTGCATGTGTGGTACCGATGGCACCTTTGACTCCATGGGCGAGGGCATGTTTGTCAACTTTGACGGCACGCCGCTGACGATGGGCAGCCACCGCCCCGACGAGATCATTACCGCTGAGCTGCGGCCTGACCTGATCCGCGAAGCCCGTAAACACTGGTCCGTCGAGAATAACATCTACCAGTTTGGTCATCGCGGGTATGTTGCAGTCAAAGGTGGTGCTCAGGACTGCCCCTACACCTACATGAAAGACATGGTGAATGGCACCTATCGCCTTCCCTGGGAAGACGAAGTCGTCTACACCGATGGCACTTCCTGCGGTTTCCCCGCTCCCACCCGACTGTACCAGGGTGAGGAGTTACCTGTCGATCCGGTTAACGCCTGACGCTCTGCCCAGACCTGGGAGGTCTCAAAGACCTCCCAGGTCTAAAATCCACACCTCTGCTCTGCCCAGATCTCCGAGGTCTGAATTCACCCTTTACTCGCATCACCTGACCTATGGGACGTTTTGTTGAGGCTGACCCTTATCCCTATCCCTACAACGGCGATCTCCGCCCTGAAAATACGGCGCTGATCATCATTGATATGCAGACCGATTTTTGTGGCGAGGGTGGCTATGTGGACAAGATGGGCTACGACCTGTCACTGACCCGTGCACCGATCGAGCCAATTAAAGCTGTCCTGGCGGTGATGAGAGAAAAGGGCTATCACATTATTCACACGCGGGAAGGGCATCGGCCCGACCTGTCGGATCTGCCGGAAAACAAACGGTGGCGATCGCAGCAAATTGGCGCAGGGATTGGCGATCCCGGCCCCTGCGGGAAAATCCTCGTGCGGGGGGAACCGGGCTGGGAAATTATCCCCGAGCTGGCTCCCTTCCCTGGCGAGGTCGTTATCGACAAACCGGGTAAAGGCTCTTTTTATGCCACCGATTTAGATTTGATCTTGAAACGCAAGGGAATTCAAAATATTATCCTCACAGGCATTACGACCGATGTTTGCGTCCACACCACCATGCGCGATGCAAACGATCGCGGTTACGAGTGTCTGATGCTTTCAGACTGCACCGGAGCCACCGATTACGGCAACTACCTGGCCGCCCTTAAAATGATCAAAATGCAGGGGGGCGTGTTTGGGGCAGTGGCCGATTCCCATTCTTTGATTGAGGCGATCACCTGACCTGACCTGACCCTGGGATTATATTTTTCCTATTTCCAAAAACCTGTACAGACGTTTCTCGGAATTTCCAAAACATCCCATCTACCCCGTACAGATGTTCCATAGAAGGTCTCTACCCACCCTCTCGTACGGGTTTAGCATTCGGGCCAATCAGTTCTGGCCCAGTCACAGGCTCTAATGCCCGAATGCTAACCACCTACCCATCCACCCATCCACCCATCCACCCATCCACCCATCCACTCATCCACCCATCCACTCATCCACTCATCCACTCATCCACTCATCCACCCTCCCACTATGACACCTGCCTCTGCAACCGCTCCTGCAACAATGACTGAACGGCCACCCGAACTTCAGGTCGTCAACATGTCGAAACACTTTGGTACATTGGTGGCGCTTGATACGGTTTCAATGACGCTGAAACCGGGGACGTTTCATGCATTGCTGGGTGAGAACGGAGCCGGAAAAAGCACGCTGGTGAAATGCATCATGGGCTTCTATACGCCCACTTCTGGAGAGGTCTTAATTGACGGTAAACCTGCAAAAATTAATAACCCTCGTGATGCCCACCATTACGGAATTGGTATGGTGTACCAGCACTTTACCTCCGTACCAGCGATGACGGTCGCAGAAAATCTGGTGCTGTCGCGCTACGACACGCAGGGAGTGATCAACTGGAAACAGGAAATGGATGACCTGAAGGCGTTTATGGATCGATCGCCATTCCAGGTGCCGCTTGACCTGACGATCTCCCAACTGGCGGCTGGCCAGAAGCAAAAACTGGAAATTCTGAAGCAGCTTTACCTGAAGAGCCGCATTCTGATCCTGGATGAACCAACGTCGGTGCTGACGCCTGCAGAAGCCGATGAAGTGCTGGGGCTGCTGCGGGAACAGGTCACCGCTGGAAATTTGAGCGTGCTGCTGATTTCTCACAAGTTCAGAGAGGTCACCGCCTTTGTGGATGAAGTAACCATTCTACGCAAAGGTCGATTTGCAGGTCAGGGTCAGGTGAAGAACCTGAGCGTGAGTGATATGGCGGAAATGATGATGGGTGAGAAGAAAGAACCTACACCCGTTAACAAAACACCCCAGGAGAACCCTACTCCCATTCTGGAAGTATTGAAGCTACACGCAAATAAGGATAACGGCGTGGAAGCGGTGAAGGGCATTGACCTGACGGTGAAGTCAGGCGAAATTGTCGGCATTGCGGGCATTTCCGGGAACGGTCAGCGGGAACTGGTGGAAGTATTGGCGGGACAGCGGGAAGCGACTTCCGGTGAAGTAAAGGTAAACGGTGAGCGTTACGGTGCCACCCGGAAGGAGATGTACAAGCACAAAGTGTTTGCACTGCCTGAAGAACCGCTGCGAAACGCCTGTGTGCCCCACATGAGCGTTGCAGAAAATATGGCTCTGCGGACGTTCGATCGCCCTCCCCAGGCGAAAGGCGTCTTGCTGATTCTGAATGCGATTCGCAATGCAGCCCAGGGATTAATCCAGCAGTTCAAGGTGAAGACCCCTTCGCCTGAAACGCCAGTAGGGAACCTCTCCGGTGGAAACGTCCAGCGCA
>JBIKWV010001045.1:0-2513 GCA_044356135.1 Elainellaceae cyanobacterium | reverse complement strand
ATCAAGTTCGCTGCGAAACGCTCTCTGAGAGAGCGTTTCGCAGCGAACTTGAGGAAATAGTCAAAACTCCAGATCCTAAGGGAGCTACTGTTGAATAGAATCCCAGTTTTTGACTGACGTGGCTCCACCGCGCCAAGCGAAAACTGGGATTTTATTTTATGGCAAGCCCCTTATCGCTCTTGATTCGCCTGTGCGGTGATCAGCTTGAGATACTCCTGATCGGTGACGATATCGCGCACACTCTCCATGCGATCGAGAAACACCAGGCCATTCAGGTGGTCAAACTCGTGCTGGAAAATTCTTGCTACAAAATCAGTCAACTCCTGGCGCTGAAGCGTGCTGTCGCGGGTGGTGTATTCCACCTCAACGGTGCCGTAGCGGGGAACCAGACCCCGGATGCCAGGGATACTGAGGCAGCCTTCCCAGTCCTTGACAATTTCCTCAGAGTGGCTGACCAGTTGCGGGTTGATCATCACCACTGGCTCCATTTGGGGGGCATTGGGGTAGCGGGGGTTCGGACGGGAGGCGATGATCAGAACCCGTTGGGCCACTCCAACTTGAGGGGCAGCGATCCCGACACCGTTGGAGGCCACCAATGTGTTCAACAGGCGATCGAGGAAGTGCTGTGTTTCCTCTTCCTGTAGCTGAAACACTGGTTGTGAAATCTGTCGCAATACGGGATTGCCAAGCTGAGAAATTTTTAGCGCGTCAGCCATTGTTTTTCCCTCAAAGATCACGTCTAAACCTAAATTACCGTGAGCTACGCTACAAAACTGTAGTCAAAAGTTACGGTTTGCGGACGAGGCAGTTAAGAATGGCTTAAATTGTGCGATCGCTTTCCTTAATCTGCCAATTGTTCCCCACAGCCTTTGCCCCTATAATTTCGCTATTCATTCCACGGGGTCTATGAGCAAGTTACGCCGGGATCTGTTGTATGTGATTATCGGATTTTCGGTCACGTTTGCTGTACTGGGAGCGGTAATTCTGTTCTTGGCCACCCTCTACCTGATGCTTCTCAGCTTTGCTCCGGGACGGTTTAGCACCTTTCTCAAAGAAATGACGCCACCGGATTTACACTGGGCAGTGTTGATGGGGGCACTTTTGGAAGGGGTTTACTCAGCGCTATTGATGGGCGGGCAGTTTATCTCTAAGCAACATGGCCGATTTTTGATTGTGTATTCTGGGGCGATCGCTCTCATTGCGCTGATCGTTGGTCTGTTGCTTGCATAGATTGCGATGAATGAGGTGGGTCTGGGATGGCTCCACAAAAAATGAAGCTGACCCGCCAGGAGAAGCGGATCAGCAGCATGACGGCTCAATATTTCAAGTGAATGAATTGAGGTAAATCTGGAAGCAAGGAGTAATGCCCTCGGCATGATGCCGGGGATGAAACACCCTAGCTGGCAATGTTGGTCTGTACTTGCAGGAAGGTCACCATTTGCTCCATACCTCGCTGAATACGGCGAGTTACCGTCATCGGGCTAACGCCAATGCGCTCAGCCACTTCTTTGCGGGACAGGTCACTGAAGAAGACAAATTCGATCGCCGCACGGGTCTTGTCTTCGAGCTGGCTGAGTGCCCGCTGAAGCTGCTGGCGGTCTTCTTCCAGGCGTTGCAGCATCTGGTAGTGGGTGTCGGGAATCGTTTCACCCAGGGTGATGGAGGAATCCACCTGATGGCAGACGGTGGCATCCAGGCTGAGGGGCATCCGGTTGCGGGTGGCCATCTTGATTTCGCGCCACTCGTGCAGAGAGATATTCAGGGCCTCGGCCACTTCTGCATCCTGGGGAGCACGCCCCAGATTTTTCGTTAGTTCAGTGCGGACTTTCTGACCTTCTTTCTGTAAATCTTGCCAGCGACGGGGTACCTTCACGGCACTGCCGCGATCGCGCAGGAAGTGCAGCATCTCACCGCGAATGTAGGGAACTGCAAAGGAGCTGAAGGCGCAGCCCTGGCTGGGGTTAAACCGCTCAATGGCGCGGATCAGACCCATATAGCCAATTTGCTCCAGGTCTTCGTAGGGTTCAGCGCACTGGTGGCTGACGCGGTGAGCAACTTTGCGAACCAGTCCAGCATTGAGTTTCACCAACTGGTTACGAATGCTGACTGAAGGATTTTGCTGGTAGGCCAGCAGGAGTTCCAAACTGCGAGAACGGAGAGAAGATTGAGTAGCCGTCATCTGGGAATTACCTGTGCTTCAGATTTAGGCTTATTTTTCGTCACAAGTGGGGGGTCTAACCATCGTTATTCCACGGGAAAACTAAAGGCTCCCTCCGGGGAAGTCCGAAGAAATACTTAAATTCCATCCGCATGGCTCTTCCCCAAAGTGCATCCAAGTCATATCCTGAAAGGCTTCTGGCGATCGATCCCAGCGGCCTCCGCATTACTGAAAAAATATATTTCCCCTCGGAGGCAAAAGGCATTTCCCCCGCAATTTCCGCTTTTGCCCCCACAGCCTGAGCGGCTGAAAGTCCTGGCTGCGGTAGAAACCCACCAAGAGCAGTCTAAGGGGC
>JBIKWV010001044.1:0-2514 GCA_044356135.1 Elainellaceae cyanobacterium | reverse complement strand
CGGCTCCGCCGCGCCAAACAAAAACTGGGATTTTATTCAACAGCAAACCCCTTAGTTGCCATTGCCATCTCAGTGTTTCTGCGGGTTTTATTTTTTGGGTGTTTGAAAAGCTGTATTCGCTGTGAATATTAGACTTAAGCAAATTTCCATTTTCCATTTGGAAATTTCCTCATGAAAGTTTTACATCGGTTGCCCTGTTTCTTTACGGGTCACTGAGAAGAATTGTAGAAAGGGCAGTTGGTGGCTTGCAGAGCGCAGGTCTACCTGCTTTAAGGTGCCAAAATTTATCCGAGTCGGGAGTCATGTATGGCTGTTGCATTCGTTACGCTGGCTGGAATTCAAATTGAAGGAAATTTGATTGCGTCGGATTTAACCAATGAGTTGTTGGCAGGCAACTTTAGGGGACAGGCGAGTGAAGATTTTGGTTTCAGCAAAGTTGATAAGCTAGCGGATGAAATCGCTGTTGCCTGGGGAGATGCAAAAGCATATTGGGCTGCATTTCAACGGGCATTGAGTCGACTGCCAGAAGATGATCCAGCGACGACGGTGACCCGTGAGCAGTGGGCCGTACCTTTGCTCAGGAGCTTGGGGTATGAGCCAGTCTACACAGCGAAAGCAGAGGTGGTAGACGGCCAAACCTATGCCATTTCTCACCGGACTGATCCCGGTGAGGATAAGCCCCCAATCCATATCGTGGGATGTCGGGTGAGCGTCGAACAGCGTCCCCCCAGTGGCACTCCCCGGCTGTCTGCCCATGCCTTGATGCAGGAGTATCTCAACCGCACCGAGCATCTGTGGGGGGTGGTGACGAATGGATATCAGTGGCGATTGCTGCGGGATTCGTCGCTGATGACACGCCTGACCTACGTTGAATTTGACCTGGAGCAGATTCTCAATGGGGAGAACTTTGCGGAGTTTGGGCTGTTTTACCGTCTGTTCCACCGCTCGCGTCTACCACAGGGGATGGAAGATGCCGATGAGTGCCTGCTGGAGTTCTACCACCAGGAGACGCTGCAACAGGGCGGACGGGTGCGCGATCGCCTCCGTGACGGCGTAGAAAAAGCCCTGATTCAGCTTGGAACAGGGTTTCTGCAACATCCTGAGAATGATGCGCTGCGGCAAAAGGTGGAGTCGGGGGAACTGAGCCATCCGACTTATTACCGTCAGTTGCTCAAGCTGATTTATCGGCTGCTATTTTTGATGGTGGCAGAGTCGAGAGATCTACTGCTGGACGGGCAGGATGCGGAGAAGGCGCGGGTTTACCGGGAGTATTACAGCATTGAGCGGCTGCGAGTGCTGGCAGAGCGTCCCACCTGGCGGCGGGAGGGGTTTCAAGACCTGTGGCAGGGGGTGCGCGTAACCTTCCGGCTGTTTGATGAGAACTGGCGGGGGAAGCTGCTGGGTCTGTCGCCCCTCAATGGAGATTTGTTTGGCTCAAAGTCGCTATTGGATCTCGATGGGTGTGCGATCGACAACCATGATTTGCTGCTGTCGGTGCGGTTTCTGTCGCTGTATGAGCAGAAGGGGCAGCTGCGGAGGGTAAATTATGGGGCGCTGGACGTGGAGGAGCTTGGTTCAGTCTATGAATCGCTCTTAGATTTTCATCCCCAGGTGACGCAGCGACAGGGGATTTATGAGTTCCAGTTGGTGGTGGGGAGCGATCGCAAAACCACAGGCTCGTACTATACGCCACCCGAATTAGTCGGGCAGTTGATCAAGAGTGCGCTGGAGCCTGTGATGCAGGCCAGGTTGCAGGAGGTCAAGGGAGAAGGACGTGAGCTGCAGGAGAAGGCACTCCTCTCGCTGAAAATTTGCGACCCCGCTTGTGGGTCAGGCCACTTCTTGTTAGCTGCGGCAAGACGAGTGGGTAAGGAACTGGCGAAGATTCGCACGGGTGAGGCACAGCCGGGAGCGCAGGCGTTGCGGCAGGCGATTCGGGATGTGATTCAGCACTGCATTTATGGAGTAGATATCAATCCGTTGGCGGTAGACCTGTGTAAGGTGGCGCTGTGGATTGAGGGATTGTGTCATGGGGTGTCCCTGAACTTCTTAGATCACCGGATTAAGTGTGGGAATTCGTTGGTGGGGGTGCTGGATCTGGATTGTCTGAAGCAGGGCATTCCCGATGAGGCATATAAGCCAGTAGGCAAGGATGATAAGCAGCTTGCGTCACAGTTCAAGAAACGCAACAAGCAGGAGAAACAGGAGCTGGAGCAGGGCCAATTGTCGCTGATTTTCGACCTGCTGGAACAAGACCGGGTGCGGTATGCCCAGTCGTCCCGAGACATTGGTGAGATTCGAGATAATGACCCGCCGACGGTGCGTGAGAAGGAGGAGAAGTATCGCCGCAGTCGCCATTTGGTGTCATGGTTGCGCGATTATTCGGCCTGTAATCTGTGGACGGCTGCGTTCTTTATGCCAGTTACAGAGCAGAATTTGGCTCTGTTACCCACTTCATCAGCTTTAGAGAATTTGCTACAGGGAAATTGGACAACGCAGAAGATTGTGGATGCC
>JBIKWV010001043.1:0-2516 GCA_044356135.1 Elainellaceae cyanobacterium | reverse complement strand
ACTTCCAGAAATTGGGCTTGGATCACTGAAAAGATTGAGTCGCCATCTCCATCAAAATCTTCTGTGAGCTTTGCTCTGCGCTCAGGGCACTGGGGTGTCGCTGTACGTAGCGGCCATCGGGGAGTAGCTCCCACGCCTGCCGATTGTCGGCCAGCATAATTCCTAGCATTTCCTGCAAATCCTTCGCCAGTAGCGGGTCTTCAACAGGGGCGATCGCCTCCACTCGACGATCCAGGTTGCGCGGCATCCAGTCGGCACTACCGATGAAAACCTGCTCCTCCCCGGCATTGTGGAAGTAGAAGATGCGGGAGTGTTCCAAAAATCGTCCAATAATGCTGGTCACGCGAATGTTGTCGCTCACCCCCCGAACACCGGGACGAAGACAGCAAATCCCCCGCACAATCAGGTCAATCTGCACCCCGGCCTGGGAAGCTGCATACAGAGCGGCAATGATAGTCGGGTCCACCAGTGCGTTCATCTTGGCGACAATGCGGGCATGTTGGCCGTTGCGGCAGTACTCCGCTTCACGGCGGATGAGGGAGAGCATGCGATCGCGCAAATTCACCGGAGCGACCAGCAACCTGCGGTAGGCGTGCTGCCGCGAGTAGCCCGTCAAATAGTTGAACAAATCCGTCAGGTCAGCGCCCAATTCTTCCCGACAGGTAAAAAGGCCCAAATCGGTGTAGAGACGGGCTGTTTTGGGATTGTAATTGCCCGTGCCGATGTGGGCATAGCGGCGGATGCGATTTTCTTCTCGGCGTACCACCAGTACCAGCTTGGTATGGGTCTTCAGCCCCACCAGACCATAGACGACGTGAACCCCCACTTTTTCAAGCTTGCGTGCCCAGTTGATGTTATTTTCCTCATCGAATCGGGCTTTCAGTTCCACCAGCACTGCTACTTGCTTGCCGTTTTCGGCAGCAGCGATCAGAGCATTCACAATCGGAGAATCGCCCGACGTACGGTAGAGCGTCATTTTAATCGTCAATACGTCCGGGTCATGGGCAGCCTGGGCGATGAACCGTTGCACCGACGTGGAGAACGACTGATAAGGGTGGTGAACCAGAAGATCCTGCTTGCGAATGATTGAGAAGAAATCCTCTTCGCCGTCCAGCGATTCGTCGATGTCGAACTCACTCAGGCGACGCAGGCGGGGATGGGTGGGGGGTGACCAGGGAGAATCTTTCAGGTCGGGTAGGGGGAGGTCAAGGAGGGCAAACAGATCGCGCAGGCAGAGCAGCCCTTCGACTTCGTATACATCGTCGTCCACCAGATCCATCTCTTCCATCAAGGTCTGCCTTATAGAGTCGGGCATCGAGGCGTGGACTTCCATTCGCACGACAGACCCCCCAAAGCGACGCTTGCGAAGCTCCTGCTCGATCGCCTGCAGTAAATCGTCAGCCTCGTCTTCTTCCACCTCTAAGTCAGCATTGCGGGTAATCCGGAAGGGGTGATACTCCTGAATGTTCATGCCCAGAAACAGGGATTCCAGGTTGTGGGCGATCACCTGCTCCAGCGGCACCCCTGCCCAGATGGTTGGCACATTCTTGGGGCTACCCTGGGACTCCTGGGGTAATACCACAAAGCGGGGCAATACGTCGGGCACCTTGACACGGGCAAAGTGTTCCTCCTCGGTTTCTGAGTCCTTGATTAACACCGCCAGGTTCAGGCTGAGGTTGGAAATATAGGGAAAGGGGTGTCCTGGATCGACAGCCAGAGGCGTCAGTACTGGAAAGATCTGCGCCTCAAAATACTCTTGTAGATAGAGTCGTTGTTCGGGGTTCAAATCCATATAGTCCAGGATGTAGACCCCGTTCGCTGCAAGCTGGGGTCTGAGGGCTTCCTGGAAGTGACGGTGCTGCTTGATGACCATTGAGGCCAGTCGCTCCCGAATCACCGCAAGCTGCTCCTGTGGCGTGCGGCCATCGGCAGACAGCTTACTCACCCCGGCTTCCACCTGCTGCTTCAGGGCGGCGACCCGCACCATGAAATACTCGTCCAGGTTGCTACTGAAAATGGCGATAAACTTGAGCCGCTCCAGTAGAGGTGTGCGGGGGTCGATCGCCTCATGCAGCACACGATGATTGAACTCTAGCCAGCTCAATTCTCTACTGAAGTAGTACTGGGGGTCTTTCAGGTCAATTTCGGGAATCGGTTTCTTGAGCCTGGGCATGGCGGAATAATGGGCAGCGATCGCCTGTAGTTCTTTTATCGTAGGCGAAGGGGGCGATCGCTAAAATACCTCATCTTCCTGCCCGACCCACCATTCGCCCAGATTCATCAAGTCCTGGTAAATGTCGGCCAGCGCCTCGACGTACTCATTGGGCGACAGTTCGGCTTTCTGCTCCTGGAGTTTTTTCAGGCGCAGTTGAGCCAACAGCCAGGGTTTAAAGGTGCTGTTGGTGGCTTCCAGATATTTGGCCAGATCCTGACTATTCATCGGTGTTGTGGGAGGGTTATTTAGAGCCTATCCGAAAACCCAAATTCTGGCAGGCGCGACGCATCGCGTCGCGCCT
>JBIKWV010001042.1:0-2523 GCA_044356135.1 Elainellaceae cyanobacterium | reverse complement strand
GATGAATTTTTGTAGAGAGCCGCGCTAAGCGCGGCTCTCTACAAAAATTCATCCCTGAACTAAGCAACGCCCCCTATGTCTGATTTCAATACTTGCGGTTGCGTCTCCACACCCCAAACCCTACCGCTCCGGCCAGCAGTAGAACCACAGGGGCGATCGCCCACCCGACCCCGCTCTGCTCTGGCTTCGTTGCGGCAGGCGTTACGGTCTGCGCCACTGGAGTCGGTATTGCGGGTTCAACAGGCAACGGAGTTGCAGGTGTAGGGGGAGTGGTCTGACCTGCTGCAACGGTGACACTGAACTCCAACTCGAAAGGGTCAAAGCTGTTCGACTGCCTGGGCTTACCTTGTAACACCAATGTGTAGGCCCCTACCTGAGGAAAATGAATGTCTGCGCCAGGGATATCTTTGTAGCCCTCGGCTGAGATCGCTCGCAGAGCCGGGGTCTGGATGGGGCGATCGCCCTCCTGATAAGGCTGAGAATACACCGCTAACTGGCAATCACAGTCCTTCAGCGGAATTGATTCTCCCCCCTTTCGCGTCAGCGCAAACCAGGTGAGGCTGACCTGGCCGGCACGGGGATTGTCATCGGGTTCAATGTGTTTGGTACCGCCCACCGACCCGGAAAGTTTGACTTGATGGGCGCTGGCCGGACTATTTTTTACAGAGAAAGCCACCGCAGGCATGATCAGAACCAGGCCAAGAGTGAAGGGAAGTAGACGCATGGCGTTAAGAATTGGGACTGGAAGGGCGATCGCCCAAAGAAACTGGAGCCTGCTCATTGGCGACACGCAGTCGGTTCGAGGGGGAGGCGTACCACTGCTCCAGCGCCAGGAAAACCCAGGTCTGCCGCACTCGCAGCAGCAGTACGGACAGGCCGGTGGTAACCAGCAGCCCGGTGGCCAGCCAGTTCCAGGGGGTTAATTGCAGTCGCCCCAGGTAGGTTGAGCCGATCAGAATAGAGTGCAGCGTCACCAGCAGCAGCGCTGGAACGCTAAGGAGATGCAGCGATCGCCACATCGTTCCCAATTGCCGCTGTGCCCAGTCGAAGCTGGTGAATGCGGCGGGAGTCATCAACAGCAGCGCCACCGCTCCCGCCCAGATGCCCCACTGGTGCTGCGGCAGCATGAAGGCGATCGCCGCCAGATTCCAACCCCAGGCGTGTTCAGCCATATGGGCGACATGGACAATGGATAGCACAAAGGCTCCGACACCGAGGGTGCGACGGTAACGCAGGGGCCCCACCCAGAGACGACTGATGGGGCGAGCAATCAGGGCCAGCACCAGGCAAATCAGGGCGGCATGTCCGGTGAAATCGACCATTGTGTCGCCCGTTCGAGTCAGGGTGAGGATCCCAATCATCAGCGTGATCCAGCCCCCCAGACGAAAGAGTTGACTGCGGCGATCGCCACTCAGGGCACTGGCAGCGATGCCCACCCCCAGCATTGTCGGCAGTGTCCCCAGCCCAAAGGCCAGCATGGTTGCGCCACCCCGCCAGAGGTTGCCAGTTTCTGCGGCTTTCAGTTGGGCGGCATACAGGAAACCGCAGGGGATCAGCCCCCAGACCAGTCCCAGCAGCAGCGGTGTCCACCATTGCATTTTGGCGGAAAGCTGCATCATTCTGGCACTGAGTCGTTGATGCAATTGCCCCTGGAGCATAGGATGAAGAATCGGCAGGCGGGGGAGTAATCCCGGCATCACCTGGGACAAGCCAAACCAGATCAGCAGCACTCCGGTGAACACTGCCACCCCCCGCCGCAGGCTGCTGCCGATTCCCGCCATCTGGCCCCCCGCCAGCAGAACCGAACCAAGGGCACCAATTCCTGCTCCCACCAGCAGATAGCTCAGTACCCGACCCAGATTCAACAGGGCATGGAAGGCAAACTGTCGCCAGCGGGAGGGCGTATGGGTGGTCTGCGACAGGGCAAAAGCTGCCGTTAAGGGGCCACACATCCCGGCACAGTGGCCAAAGCTCCCCAAAAATCCCAGGCTAAAAATGAGCAGGTAATCCAGCATTCAATCGTGATTGTGATCAGGGGTGCTGCGTCTGAGACGCGCCTACATGAACAGAAGGAACCGTTCCTACTTCAGTATCAGCGATCGCTCTTCCATTGTGGGTCAATCATTGTGGGTCAATCATTAGGGGTTTGCCATAAAACAAAGTCCCAGTAAAACCCCAGTTTCACCTGGCGCGGCGGAGCCGCGCCAGGTGAAACTGGGGTTTTATTAAACAGCAGATCCCTTAGCGCTGATGGCTCTCCACGACTTGGTGTGAAAACCCCTCATAGCGATGCCTGAAACCCTTGCTTTTGTGTGGGCGCACTGCGTGCGCCCACACAAAATTGTGGAGAGCCGCGCTGATTTATGAAGTAATTCTTAAACGCCAGAAGCATCATCACTCCTTAATCCCCCCTGGCCCTCCTTAAAAAGCTACGGTGTACACACAAGTCCGCCGAATGAGTATTTGCCTGGTTTGATCTCCCCTACCCCCCTGACACCCCCTACCCCCTCAAGGGGGACATAA
>JBIKWV010000102.1:0-9252 GCA_044356135.1 Elainellaceae cyanobacterium | reverse complement strand
TTATTTTATGGCAAGCCCCTAAGCTGCGGAGCGATGTTCCACCCTTTTTAAGGGGGGCTAGGGGGGATCAAGGAGTAATGAAGCTTCTGGCGTTTCAGAATTACTTTACAAATCAGCTCTAACACTATGGGGGCTAAGGGTTATCCAAAAAGCCCGCCAAAAAAATCGATCGCCTTTTTCAATGCCTCAATAAACACGTCGATTTCTTCTTTGGTGTTGTAGAAATAAAGACTGGCCCGCGCGGTGGACTGCGCTTTCACAATTCGGTGCAGGGGTTGGGTGCAATGATGCCCTGCACGAATGGCGATGCCCTCCTGGTCGAGAATCGTGGACAGGTCGTGGGGATGAACTGCGCCCGTGGTGAAGGCGACCAGGGAAGCGCGGCCTTCGCCTTTCGCGTCGGGCTGAGGTCCATAGCTGCGGACTTCAGGAATCTCTGACAGGCGATCGTAGAGATAGCGGGTCAGTTCCGCTTCGTAGGCGTGGATCTTATCCATGCCAATGCCTGTGAGGTAATCGACAGCAGCTCCGAGGGCGATCGCCTCCCCAATCGCCGGAGTCCCCGCCTCAAACTTATGGGGCAGATCGGCATAGGTGGAATGATCCAGGAACACATCAGCAATCATCTCACCACCTCCCAGGAAGGGCGGCATGGCTCGGAGAACGTCTAGCTTGCCGTAGAGGAAGCCAATACCCGTCGGAGCGCACATCTTGTGACCAGAGGCCACCAGCCAGTCGCAGCCAATATCCTGCACATCCACCACCATGTGGGGGACACTTTGGCAGGCATCGATCAGCACCTTCGCGCCGTACTGATGCGCCAGCGATACGATCTCTTTCACTGGGTTAATGCAGCCCAGCGTGTTAGAAACGTGAACCACTGACACCAGCTTTGTCTTATCCGACAGCAGAGACTTGTAGTGTTCCAGGTCGAATTCTTCTGTCTCCGTCAATTCCACAAACTTGAGAACGGCACCCGTCCGCTGAGCCAAAAGTTGCCAGGGAATCAGGTTGCTGTGGTGCTCCATCACCGACAGGATAATCTCGTCGCCCTGCTGGATGTTGGCATTACCCCAGGCGTAAGCCACCAGGTTAATCGCCTCACTCGCGTTGCGAGTATACACAATCTCCTGACGAGAAGCCGCATTCACAAACCGCTGCACCTTATCTCGCGCGGCCTCATAAGCATCCGTCGCCCGCGCACTCAAAGTGTGAACACCACGATGCACGTTGGCATTGTCATGACGGTAATAGTGCTCCAGGGCATTCAGCACCGCTAGCGGCTTCTGAGAAGTAGCCGCGTTGTCCAGATACACCAGCGGTTTACCGTGAATCTCCTGATGGAGAATCGGGAAGTCGGCGCGGGTTCTGGAGGCGAGGGTTCTTTCCTGTGCGAGAGTCATGGGGACGAGGAGGGTGGGAGGGTGGATGAGTGGGAGGGTGGATGGGTAGGGGCGTGGCATTCGGCAGACAGGTTTGGGCTGAGAGTAGAACGTAAAGGCCGAATGCCGTGCCCGTGCAGAATCGAATGCCGCGCCCGAATTCGCGTTAACGGGTGTGGGTGGTGACGAAATTGGAGAGGGTTTGCTTCAGGGAAGCAACAGGAATCTGGTCAAGTATTTCGTAGGCAAAGGCGTAGACCAGGAGTTTCTGGGCACTGGCGGCATCGATACCTCGACTTTGCAAATAAAATACCTCGTCGGTGTCGAGTTGACTGACGGTTGCACCGTGGGTACACTTCACGTTGTCGGCAACGATTTCAAGCTGCGGTTTTGTATCGACTCGCGCTTTTGGCGATAGTAACAAATTGCGGTTGAGTTGTCCGGCGTCCGTCAACTGAGCTGCCTTTGGTACGAATACTTTACCGTTAAACACGCCGTGTGCCCGGTCATCAATGATACATTTATGCAACTGTCGCGTGGTGCAGTAGGGTTTTGTCAGGGCGATCGCACTGTGAGTATCCGCCAACTGATCTCCAGCGATCATCGTCAGCTCATTCAGATGCGTCTCCGTCTGTTCACCCAGAGAATAAATATTCAGGTGATGCCGAGAAAGTTTAGCACCCAGGGAAATGGCATTGCCGACGTAGCGAGCATTCCGCGCCTGAGAAACAGCAGTCTTGCCAACGTGATAGGCCGCCAGACTATCCCTCTGAACTCTAGTATGACTGACCTGTGCGTTGTCCTCGATGAAGATCTCCGTAACCGCATTGGTGAAGTATGCCCCCTCCCCGATCGCCACAAAGTCCTCAATTAAAGTGACGGAGCTGTTCGCTTCGGCCACCACCAGACAGCGGGGCTGCATGAAGGTCGGCGTACTGCGGGAGGTCGCCACGAACAGCAGATGGAGCGGCTGTTCCAGCGCTTGATTTTTGGGGATGAGAACAACGGCTGCATCCGTCAGGCCAACGGTGTTCAGCGCAGTGAACAGTTCTTCGCCGCCGGACTGTTTCGCCAGATAGGGGGAGAGGCGATCGCGCTGCTCCTCCGACAGTCCCGATAGATTGCTCACCAGCACGCCTGGAGGCAGGCTGGACAAAGACGACATCTCTGGGGCGTATATCCCGTTCATGAACACCAGGCGGGTGCTTTCCTCCGGCAGCCTGAATTCACCGACGCTATCAATGTTGACGGCAGAATGGTGATCACTGACGGACTCAAACCGCATCTGCACCAGTTCAGACAAATCAGTGAAGCGCCACTCCTCGTCCCTGGTGGTGGGGAAGGATTGTTCTTGCAGGAGAGACGGGGCGCGATCGCGGATTTCCCGTAGCGCGCTGGAACCGTCGGGAGCCTGTTTTGCCAGCGTCAGCAGATGGTCGAAGAAATTAACCCGCATCTGAGCCGCATTGCTCACTCCCGTTTGCTCTGGAGCCGAAGAAACCTGAATACTCATCACGCCACCCCCGCTGCGGCTTCTTCCAGCACCCAGTCGTAACCGCGCTCTTCAAGCTGCTTGGCCAGTTCCTTATCACCGGATTTGATAATTCGACCATTTGCCATGACGTGAACGAAGTCAGGAATGATGTAGTCGAGCAGGCGCTGGTAGTGGGTGATTAACACCATCGCATTATCTTTATTCGAAAGATGATTTACGCCGCTTGCAACAATCTTCAGCGCGTCGATGTCTAAGCCAGAATCGGTTTCATCCAGAATCCCCAGCTTTGGCTCCAGCAGCGCCATTTGCAGGATTTCGTTGCGTTTCTTCTCACCGCCAGAGAATCCTTCATTCACACTACGGCTCAAAAACGCGGAATCCATCTTCACCACGTCCAGCCTTTCCTGCACCAGTTCATTAAAGTCAAAAGCATCCAGCTCCTCCTGACCGTCGTGCTTACGCTTGGAGTTGTAGGCGACACGCAGAAAATCCAGGTTGCTGACACCGGGAATTTCCAGGGGATATTGGAAGGCGAGGAAGATGCCAGAGCGCGATCGCTCCTCCGCCTCCAGTTCCAGCAAGTCCTGACCCAGAAACTGAATTTCACCCCCGGTCACCTCGTAGTCCGGGTGTCCCGCCAAAACTTTAGAAAAGGTGCTTTTCCCAGAACCGTTCGGCCCCATGACTGCGTGAATTTCTCCCGCCCTCACCTCCAGATTCATACCCTTGAGGATTTGGGTTCCATCCACGTCGGCAGTCAAACCCTTCACTGATAAAATCACTGGACTGTTCTCAATAATCACCGTTCAACCTCTTTCCTGCGTTCTCATTTCTATTCACATACCGATTGTGCTGTTGTTTCACTTCAGCAACATCCGGGCAACATCGGGACTTTCGGGATTGACAATCAGCCGCTCTCGCTTCGGATCAATCAGGACATCCATCCCCTGCATTGGAATGGCTCCCAGGAAGACTTCTCCCTCATCAGGCAAAACCATCGCACTCACAATCGTTTGGCGATTTTGAAATCGGACTTCTACAGGCCCTACGATTTCAAGGCTAACTACTGAGCCATCCGCTAATTCAGCTTGCATTTCACCCCGCTTTCGCAGATCGAGAAGTTGCCGAATCGACTGTGTAATTGCGAGCATGGATGCACCACTGTCAACCAGAGCTAGAACCTTAATTTTCCTGACCTGGTCATCTTGAAGGAAACCTTCCTCAACCAGAATCAGGTCAGCTTCTCGAACCAGCTCAATTTCGGCGTAAGTGATGCCCATGCCCGGTTTCATTAGCCCACGCTGCCCTCCAGCTTCAGTGCTAAGAGGCGATCGGCCTCCACTGCAAACTCCATCGGCAGCTTGTTGAACACGTCCTTACAGAAGCCGCTGATCATCATCGAAATCGCGTCCTCCGCAGAGATACCCCGCTGGGAGAAGTAGAAGAGCTGGTCTTCACCAATCTTCGAGGTCGAGGCTTCATGCTCCACCCTGGCAGTGTTGTTCTGCACCTGGATGTAGGGGAAGGTATTGGCTCCGGCATTATCACCAATCAGCATCGAGTCGCACTGCGAGTAATTGCGCGCGCCCTCGGCTTTAGGGCCGATCTTCACCAACCCCCGGTAGCTGTTCTCCGAGTTTCCGGCAGAGATGCCTTTCGAGATGATGGTGCTGCGGGTGTTCTTGCCGATGTGGACCATCTTGGTTCCGGTGTCGGCCTGCTGCCTGTTGTTGGTCAGCGCCACGGAGTAGAACTCGCCCACCGAGTTATCGCCCACCAGAACACAACTGGGGTACTTCCAGGTAATCGCAGACCCCGTCTCCACCTGTGTCCAGGAGATTTTGGAGTGCTTGCCCTGACAGAGGCCACGCTTGGTCACGAAGTTGTAAATGCCGCCCTTGCCGTTAACATCCCCGGCGTACCAGTTCTGGACGGTGGAGTAGTTAATCTCGGCGTTGTCCAGCGCCACCAGTTCCACCACCGCAGCGTGGAGCTGGTTGGTGTCGAACATAGGGGCGGTGCAGCCCTCCAGATAGGTAACAGAGCTGCCTTCTTCGGCCACAATTAGCGTCCGCTCAAACTGTCCCGACTCGCCGTTGTTAATCCGGAAGTAGGTGGACAGATCCATCGGGCACTTCGTGTTTTTGGGGATGTAGACGAAGGATCCGTCGCTAAACACAGCGGAGTTAAGCGCCGCAAAGTAGTTGTCGGCAACGGGAACGACGCTTCCCAGGTATTTCTGAATCAGGTCAGGATACTCGCGCATCGCTTCAGAAATCGAGCAAAAAATCACGCCCTGCTCCGCCAGCTTCTCGCGGAAGGTGGTGGCGACGGAAACACTGTCGAAAATGGCATCTACAGCTACGTTGGACAGACGCTTTTGCTCGGACAGGGGAATGCCCAACTTCTCAAAGGTTTCCAGCAGGGTCGGATCGACTTCCTCCAGACTGTTCAGCTTCTCTTTCTGCTTAGGTGCAGAGTAGTAAACGATGGTCTGGTAGTCGATGGGAGGATAGCCGACTTCCGCCCAGTTGGGTTCTTCCATCTTGAGCCACTGCCGATACGCTTTAAGGCGAAACTCCAGCATGAACTCTGGCTCGTTCTTTTTCTGTGAGATGAGGCGAATCACGTCCTCACTCAGGCCAGCGGGAATCGTGTCGGACTCGATCTCAGTAACGAAACCGTACTTATAGGGTTGGTTAACGAGGGAGGTGACGGTGGGAGACATGGGCAGTGGTGTTAGAGGGATTTTGAATGGTGAATTAGGGGCCTGTGACGCCACGAATCTCTTCGAAGGTGATCTCTTGCATTTGACCTGCGAAATCGTTGTCGGGCGTGAGGAAAAGCATACAGTGGCACTCTTTGCGCTCACGCATGGGGACGCAGGGGCAGTTCCAGTAAGCAGCAGCGGCCTCAGCCTCTTTGTCCTCGTAGTGGCGGCAGGGGCAGAGGGGAGCGCCCAACTCATCCTTGTGCTTGGCGAGACCCTCGATCACAACCGCAGTCACACCGGGATCCACGCAAAAGTAGGTTCCGGTGCGCTTGGCGTACTGCTCCGAAAAGTGCCGCATGGCTTCGAGGTTCTTGTCGGAGGCTTGGTTAGAGGTTTGAGTAGTTTCCATGAGTTGGGCGACAGCGCAGGCAGTAAACTTCTATAATTAAAGCAACGTACTTGTTGCTTAACTCTATTGTAAAGTACTTTAGCAACAAGATTGTTGTTTATGTCGATTTGATCCAAATTTTTTCGCCCCTGTCCTGCCGCCCGCATGCGCCTTCAGTCCTACTACCGGAAACCCTGCCACAAAGACGATGACAGCCGCGCAGCAACCCACCACTAAACAAGACATCCTCCAATATTTGGTGAAGCGCGGTCAAGCCAGCGCCCAGGAAATGGCCGATCACCTTAAGATAAGTCCCCAGGCCGTCCGCCGTCACTTAAAGGATCTGGAAGAAGAGGGTCTGATCGAACACCAGGCTGTCCAGAGCGGCATGGGCCGTCCTAATCACCTTTATCAGCTTAGCCGGGAAGGGCGCGATCGCCTCCCAGATCGCTACGATGAGTTCGCCGTCTCCCTGCTGCATACCCTGGCCGAAACGGTTGGCAAGGACCAGGTGGGCACGATTCTCAGAAAGCAGTGGGAACAAAAAGCGCTGGAGTACCAGAAGCAGGTCGGTGTCGGCTCCCTGGAAGAACGGGTCGCCAATCTGGTAGAGCTACGCAAGGCCGAGGGTTATATGGCAGAGTGGCATCACGTCGAATCCGAGGATGCCAAAAACCCCCGCTACATTATTACTGAGTACAACTGCGCCATTTCTCAAATTGCCGAGTCCTTCCCCAGCGTCTGCGGGCATGAGTTAGAGATGTTTGCGATCGCCCTCCAGGACTGCAAGGTCGAGCGCACCCACTGGCTGGCCAACGGCGAACACCGCTGCGGCTATCTAATTCAGGAGAAGTGAGCGATCGCCATGTCTTCAGCCGTTGTCACTGCCAAATGGACGCTGGAGGACTACCACCGCATGATCGAGGCGGGGATTTTGAGCGATCGCCACGTAGAACTGCTGGAGGGAGAAATTGTTGAGATACCTTCGGAAGGAACGCCCCATGCGTATCTGAGCGATCGCGCTGCAAAATACCTGCGAGAAATTTTGAAAGGCAGGGCTGCAATTCGAGAAGGCAAGCCGATTACCCTCAAAGACTCAGAGCCAGAGCCGGATATTGCGATTGTGCAGGATCTGGATGAGGAATATTTTGAGCATCACCCCTACCCGGAGAATATCTTCTGGGTGATTGAGTACGGAAACGCCAGTTTGACGAAGGATCTGGAGGTCAAGAGCAAGATCTATGCGAAGGCAGGCATCCAGGAGTATTGGGTGGTGAATCTGAAGCGCATGGAATTGATTGTGTTCAGAGATTCAATTGAGGATGAGTATCGGGAGCGCCGTACCTTTGTTCAAGGTGAGGTCAGGCCGCTGGCGTTTGAGGAGATTGCGATCGAGGTGAGTCAGTTGATTCGGCGGTAGGAGGGAGTGAAAGGCTGTCATGGAATCCCTCACCATCGATGTATCAACCGTACAGTTGACCGATGAACAGTTCTATCATCTGTGCCGTCAGAACGAGTCGTTGCGGTTTGAGATGACGGCCAAAGGGGAACTGCTTGTAATGCCAGCGGTGGGAGGTATTACCGGAAATCGAGAAAGTACCCTATGTGCAATGGTTTGGAACTGGAATGAGACGACTGGCTTGGGAGTGACATTCAGTTCTTCCACCATAGTATATTGCGAACGGGACGCAGCTGGGCTGGCTAATCAATCCCCAGGACCAACAGGTCGAGATTTATGAACCGGGTCAGCCCGTGGTGACGGTGGCGCTGCCCGCTCAACTTTCAGGTGGAACGGTGCTGCCGGGGTTTACGCTGGCGCTGGAGCAGTTTTAGCGATCGCCCTTCCACCCCATAAGACCTCCGAGGTCTTTCGCTGCTTCCAGACAACAGTCGATGCTCTCCAACAAGACCTCGGAGGTCTGGCCGCAGCGATCGCCCCACCCCACCCCAAGACCTCCGAGGTCTTTCCCTGCTTCTAGACAACGGTCGCTGCTCCCTAACAAGACCTCGGAGGTCTGGCCGCAGCGATCGCCCACCTGTACGAAGACGTGACGGATGATCCGCCCGTCGAGCCACCGAATGAAAGATGGGGGTGACGATGCCCTCCCGCTACCCCTATCCTTCTTCCTCCCCCGCAGACTCGATCGCCGCCTGCACCTCTTCAACCGTACAGTCGAAGATTTGAGCAATGGCCGACAGCAGTTCCGGGTTCTGGGTCGTGCGGTAGAATCGTGCGAGATTTCCCATAGAAATTTCTAGCCCATGCTCGTCAATGAGTCTAGAGAATCTGATTATCCAGGCTACCGAACCACCGGTTAACGTCAAAATTCCGATGAGAGATTAGTATGCAGGCAGCAGAGCAAATCAACCATCTCGATCGCTACACAGCAGAAGAATTCCTCAGCAAACTCCCTCAGCATATTCGAGAAGCGTTTTATGCCCGTGCGGCGGCGATTGACTATCCCATTGAAGCGGTGTTGGAGTCGGCTATTGCCTCATCCCTTGACCCGGATGCCCTCAGTTTCGTGGATTGCAAACCCCAGGAGTTTTAGAAGCGATCGCCCAACCTGTGCGCGATAATGATACCAGCAGGAGGTCAAAGCAATGGTCGCATCCTCTCAACAGCCTCATCTCACGCCGGAAGCGTATCTTCAGTTTGAAGAGAAGAGTCCCATCAAGCATGAATACATCGACGGCCAGGTTTATGCGATGGCGGGAGCGTCTGATGCCCATGTGACGATCGCAGGCAATTTATTCGCAATGCTCCGATCGCAGTTGCGGGGTTCGGGCTGTCGCGTCTATATCTCAGATATGAAAGTGCGCCTCGAAAAGAAGAATCGGTTTTTCTACCCGGATGTGGTGGTGACGTGCGAATCTCGCGATCAGGAAACCCCCAATTTTAAGCGGTTTCCCTGTCTGATTGTGGAGGTGCTATCGGAGTCAACAGAGACCTTTGATCGGGGCGACAAGTTTTTTGACTATCAAACGCTGGACAGTCTGCAAGAATACGTGCTGATCAACACCCGACGGCAGCGGGTAGAGTGCTACCGCCGCAAGGAGAGTGGGCTGTGGGAGCTACAGCCCTACACCGAATTTCACCCAACGTTTGAACTCAGGAGCATTGGGTTTGAGGGGGCGATCGCTGATCTCTACGAAGATGTGACGTATGACCCGACCGTTGAGCCACCGGATGAGCGGTAGGGCGATCGCCACAACGAGTGGGCAATCTGGATCAATCATTCGACGCGAGTATGATCAGACAAATCTGTTCGTT
>JBIKWV010001041.1:0-2526 GCA_044356135.1 Elainellaceae cyanobacterium | reverse complement strand
CGCTTCGCGCGCCACACTAACCAGGCAAAGTTTCTTTGGTGGACTACTAGTGATCTGATCGCTTGCATTCCCTTGAGATGTAGTGTATGGTTCTATTTTCTCTGGTAGCCAACTCTAGCTGTAGAGGCCCCCACCTGACCAGAGAGTAGTTTGCTGTAGCACAGCTACGGCATCAGGAGCGATCGTTCGAGTTTGTTTTGCGTTTTTGTTTTTCAGGCGTATCTGTGGGGACGCTCATGATTTGAGGGGCAATTGATGCTTCTTAGAATCTTGACGCACTGCATTTGTTTCAACGCTTTCTAGAGCGTTCTTTTTGTTGCCCATTTGCTTCTGTCGATTGAGCATTCACTCAAAGTGGCTATTTTTGCTCTTCACACCGGAAATTCACTGATTAACGCTGTATCTCTTTTAAATTGAGGAGCCTGAGCAGTGCTAATTCCGCTTCCGGTGATGATTCTGACAAACGTGTGTTCTCTGTTCCAATTCGTGTCCTGGTCAATCGTCATCTACTCCATCACGCTCTATGGAACTGATTTTTGTTGCTGCGATCCTGTATGTTCTCTGGAATTCTCTAGAATTTGGAAGCTCCTTCAATAAGAAAGCGCCCGAACCTTCAGACAACGAAAAATTGGGAAAAGCGATTTCTGAAGCGATCAAAGCGATCAAAAAAGAAGTGAATCCACCACCACCTAAGGATGGGAAATAGTTTCTATGGACATTCAATGTAGGGTGAGCATTGTCCACCGAAATTTTTAGTTTTGGGGTCGATGCCACGCATACAAGTCATGGTGGACGCAGCCCGCCCTACAAATTTCTATTCAACAAAACCCTTATCTAACCAATCTCCGAAAACATGACTACGCTACTAATCGTTGTCATCATTGTTGCAGTCGTTCTCTGGATCGCTTCGCAATCTGGTGGAAACAGTTCTTCCCAGTCCTCACAGACTGGCAGTGAACTATCAACTGACGAAGAAACCCAAACGCCTGAGCAACGTTTGGGCAGAGGTGCAGCAGATGTCATCCGGTCTGTACGAGACATTTGGAACGAAAACCAGAACAACAATAATCGAGGTGGCGATTGAATACTCTTAGCCTTTGTTGAAGGTTAAACCTCCGGTTCAATGCCCAGCGCCCTCAACTGCTCTGCTAATCGGGCTGCTCTTGCTTCAGCTTCTTGCGCTTGAAGCTGTGCCTGCTCCGCCTGAAGCTGTGCCTGTTCTGCCTCCTCTTCTGGTGTCAGAACCAGATTCCCGTCAGCGTTGAAATAGCGCAGCACTCCTGCCTGAACGCCCAAATACAGTTCTAAAGACTGGCTCCACAGCAAACCTGACGGGTTTGCGGGGATCAGTTGATATTGCTGATTCATCAGACGGTATCCTGCAAACTCCTGAGTATCGGGCGAAAACCAGAAATATTCAGGCGTGCGGAATCGATCCTGATAAAGCGTCTTCTTCAGGTTGCGGTCAGTCTGGGCAGTTGACTCCGACAGTAGCTCGATGATCAGATCGGGATATTTGCCACCTTCCTCCCAGACAACCCAGGAGCGGCGGGGGCGTTTTTGTGTGTGCTTGACCAGGAAGAAGTCTGGCCCGCGAAATTCCCGGTTTTTTAACTGCTCACGACTGAAGTAAATGGTGAGGTTGGCTCCAATAAAGAAATCGGAACGGTCGCGCCACAGCCACTCCAGGCAGGTGACTAGCAGCGCCAGTTGCGCATAGTGCAGGGAACTCTCCATCTCTGGCTCATCGCTCTCCAATTGCGTTGCATCGGGCATCAAGTCTGCCAACTGTTGGGCGGTGAGCGACATGAGGCATCTACTCCTGAGCCAGAATATTCTCTATTGTAATTAGGGCTTGAGGCTCCAGAAACCGGATTTCTCGGAGAAATCCGAGAAATCCGGTTTCTGGAGCCTCTCAAACCACTACGCGCTAAAGTACTTGGCCACCGGGTGATAGGCCACGATCGCCGTCGTAGACTGCTCTGGATAGATCTGTTCGCTTTCGTCCATCCACAGGCCAATCCGCTTAGCCCCCAGCAGGTCGAGCTGGACGTATTGGTCCTGGATATTGGGACAGGCGGGGTAGCCAAAGCTATAGCGTGATCCCTGGTAGCGCTGAGCCAGGATATCGCGGATGTTATCCGGTTCCAGGTCGCCAAAGCCCAGCTCCTGACGAATGCGGACGTGAGTCCACTCCGCCAGCGCCTCTGCCACCTGGACGGCTAAACCGTGGAAGTAGAGATAATCCGTATACTGGTTGCCCTCGAACAGCGTCCTGGCGAACTCGGTGGCCACCTCACCGACAGTCACCGCCTGCATGGGGAAAACGTCATACTGCCCTGGAGCCGACTGATCCGCAGGCAGGAAGAAGTCGGCGATACAGAGGCGGCGCAGCGATTTCTGGCGGGGGAACTGGAAACTGGCAACAGGCTGAGCGCCAGCAGCACCAACCGATTGTGGGTCGTAGAGGTGCAGCGCATTACCCTCCGCCAGACAGGGGAAATAGCCATAAACGATTTTGGGGTG
>JBIKWV010001040.1:0-2527 GCA_044356135.1 Elainellaceae cyanobacterium | reverse complement strand
GGGCTGAATGCGCCTACCTGCTTAGATACTGGACTTTGGACTACCTTGCGCCGATTTTTCCTGAAACGCTGACGGAGTCAGTGTTTCAGGAAAAATCGGCGCTAAAATTAAATATGCCGCGCAACGCTCTCGCAGAGAGCGTTGCGCGGCATTGTAGAAAAAATAGTCAAAACTCCAGTAGATATAGTGGTAAAAGAATTGGTCAGACACTATGGCTCCCTCTACGATCGCTCCGTTTCAGTACAGGCCGCTGTGCAAGCCGAACCAGTTGATCTGCGGCACCGGACAGACGGCGGTCGTGACGGGATGGACCGTGAAGGGAGCCGTAGCCAAAAAGCTGGAGCCGCAGGATTATGCCGTGATTGGCCAACTCTACAGCGCCACGCGGGGAATCAACCTGCTGCTGCGTAACCTGTTGGCCAACCCCCATGTCCGCTACGCTGTCATCCTCAACGCCACTCGCGAGGATCGCAACGCCAGAGCCTGCGAATGCCTGCTGGATTTCTTTAAGCATGGCTTTGAGGCGGGTAAGAGCGACACCGGAAGAGAATGCTGGGTGGTGCGATCGCCCATCCCCGGCTACATTGACCCTGAGATTCCAGCAGAGGCACTGGAGCAGATCAGGAGCAGCGTGGAATGGAGAGAAGCAGGCTCGATTGCAGAGGCCGTTACCCAGGTTAAAGCATTTGCAGGCCGGGAACTGCTGGAACCATGGGGCGATCGCCTCCATTTTCCGTTAGAAGAACTCAACCCTAGCATTCTTCCTGGCCCTCGCTACGGCCATCGAATTGAAGGGAGAACGATCGCGGAAACCTGGGTCAAAATTATCCACCGGATTAAAACGACGGGTTTAATTCGCCCGACTGCCTACGACGGTCAGTGGCAGGAACTGATTGACCTGATGGCGACCGTTACGGATGAACCTGCAGCGTTCTTTTTCCCGGAGCCAAACTATCTCCCCATCAGTCCACCCTTTGTTCAGCAGTACATCTCCCAAATTCTGGCCGATGCGCCCCACCAGGAGGGAGTGAAGTACACCTATGGACAACGGTTGCGCTCCTGGTTTGGGCGCGACCAGATCCAGCAGGCGATCGCCAAACTTGCCGCCGACCCCGATTCCGCCAGGGTCGTCATGTCGCTCTGGGATGTCCACGACTACGAAGCAGGCGACAGTCCTCCCTGCCTCAACCACATCTGGCTGCGAATTGCCGATGATCAGCTCTCCCTGACAGCCACCTTCCGCAGTAACGACATGTTCTCGGCGTGGCCTGCCAATGCGATGGGGCTGCGGGCACTCCAGCAGCAGATTCTGACCGAGATTCAGACCCTCTGGGAGCAATTGCCCCATCAAAAACCCACCAGCGCACCCGATGCGCTTCGGCTTGGCCCCCTCGTTACCATCAGTCAGAGTGCCCACATCTATGACGACTGCTGGGAAAACGCCGATCGCGTCATCGCTGCCCAGTATCCCAGAATTTGTCAGGACAGGGATTACGACGACCCCTCCGGTAGCTTTGTCGTTTCCATCCAGAACGATGAACTGGTGGTCGAACACATGACGCCCGGTTCCGGCGAAGTGGTGAACTGCTACGCAGGCAAGACCGCCACCCAACTGTACCAGCAGATCGCCGCCGCTTCCCCCGCCCTTCAGGTCGAACACGCGCTTTATCTGGGGTCAGAACTGAAGAAAGCAGAGATTGCCCTGCAGATGGGACAGCCGCAACTGTACGAGCAGGATAAGCCATTAAAAATGGGTAATGGGTGATAGGGACTACAACGATCGCTCAAACGTCACCTCATACGGCCTGTATCCTGCCCGCTCATACAGCGTCTTTGCACCTTCATTCTGATGCAGCACCGTGATGCGAACTTTGGATAGTCCGATTGACTTGAAGTGGTTTTCGGCACTTTGAATCAGGGCATTGCCAACGCCTTTGTGCCGCTCGTCAGGGAGAACGTACAGGTCAGTAATGCAGCCAAATTTGCGGTCGGTGTCGATCACGTGGAGATCCCCCTCGTCCTCAGAGTCCACAAAACAGACCAGAAACCCCAGCAATCCGTCAAAGTTTTCTGCTACAAGAACTCGGCCCTGCTGGGTTTTGACCCGTTGTTCCAGATAGCCCAGGTGGCCACTGGCGATCGCCCATCCATCGCTGCGGTTGGGGTAGAGCGATCGCTCAAAATCTTGCAGGGATGCCATGAATCGCACCAGAGTGGGGCGATCGAGGGGCACGGCATTGCGGATGGTGAAATTAGCTGAGGGCATTGCTGAGGAGAACTGATAACGATGACCGCTCCATCCACGAACTCCAGTTAATGGTCAGGAAGCACTGCCTGAAGTTGTGCAAAACTCCGATGCTGAGCAGACATCGACAGAACAGAGTTTCAACTCCTTCATCCTATCCTGCGGAATTTGTACAACAGATATAGCGCTTCTCACTCGGGTGAGGTGCGGGGTGCAGGGGTGAAACCCCTGCGTGGGGGCACCGCCCCCACACCCCCTCTGTACCCCATAGGAGTGGGAACC
>JBIKWV010000101.1:0-9284 GCA_044356135.1 Elainellaceae cyanobacterium | reverse complement strand
CCCATCCACCCATCCACCCATCCACCCATCCACCCATCCACCCCCTTATGCAAAAATCTATGCGTCTCCCTATCTCCACCTACCGCATCCAATTCAACTCCGAATTCGGATTCGACCATGCAAAAAAAATAATTTCCTACCTGGCAGACCTGGGTATTTCTGACCTCTACGCCTCCCCCATCTTTAAGGCCAGAGCGGGTAGCACCCACGGCTACGATGTCGTTGATCCCAATTGCCTGAATTCGGATCTGGGTAGCGAGGAGTCGTTTGAGCAGCTCACCCAGGAACTTCAGAATCACCGCATGGGGTGGCTCCAGGACATTGTGCCAAACCATATGGCCTACGACAGCTTAAACCGTTACTTGATGGATGTTTTGGAGAATGGGCCTGCGTCGGATTACGTCAGTTATTTTGATATTGCGTGGAATCTTGCCCTGGGTGATCGCCAGGATCCGATTCTTGCAGCTCTTCTGGGTGACTTCTACGGCACCTGTCTGGAACGAGGGGAAATTCAGTTGAAATACGACCAGAAGGGGCTGACGGCAAATTACTACAGTCTCAGTATTCCGCTGCGATTGGAGTCTTACCCAACGTTTCTGACCCATCATTTAGAGAAGTTATCAAAGAGCCTGGGGCGTCAGCACCCTGATTTCATCAAGCTACTGGGCATTCTGTACATGCTCAAGAACATCCCTGCTGATGTTACCGGTAAACAGCGGCAGGATCAGAACGCTTTCACCAAAGGGTTGATCTGGGAGTTGTACAATAGCAACTCGGAAGTGAAGGAATTCATTGATGAGAATCTCCATGACTTCAATGGGGAGCCAGGTAAACCGGAAAGTTTTAACCTGCTGGATAAATTATTAACCGATCAGTTCTTCCGGCTGGCCTACTGGAAGGTGGGAGCCGATGAGATGAACTACCGTCGGTTCTTCACGGTGAATGAGTTGATTTCAGTTCGAGTAGAAGAACTGAAGGTGTTTCATGACACCCATGATCTGATCTTTAAGCTGGTTCAGGGTGGGACAGTTACGGGACTGAGAATTGACCATATTGACGGGTTATACAATCCATCTGAATATCTGGAACGATTGCGCGATAGGGTGGGGGATACTTACATCACCGTTGAAAAGATTCTACAACCGGGGGAAGATTTGCTGAACATCTGGGATATTCAGGGCACCTCTGGTTACGATTTTCTGAATTACATTAACGGCGTTTTCTGTAAGATAGAAAACCAGGAGAAGTTTGATCAGATCTACCGGGATTTCAGTAAAGTTCAGGCGGACTTTGAGCAACTGGTTTCCGAGAAGAAGCAGTTTATTCTGGTCAACAACCTGGCCGGAGACCTGGACAACCTGGCGGTGCTACTGAAGAAGATTGGAGAAAAACACCGCTACGGCAACGACTTCACCCTGAACAGTTTGAAACGGGCGATCGCCGATGTCCTGATCCACTTCTCCGTATACCGCACCTACACAGACCAGAACGGTGTGCTGGAGGGCGATCGCCCTGTCATCGAAGCTGTCATCCAGTCCGCGAAAGAATACGCGCCGCTGCTCCAGCATGAGCTGAACTTTATCGAAAAGCTACTGCTGCTGGAGTACGAGTCCGACATGAGTCAGGTGGAAAAAGACCAGTGGCTCCACTTTGTGATGCGACTCCAGCAGTATACGGGGCCGCTGATGGCCAAGGGCGTGGAGGACACGGCGCTGTATGTGTATAACCGTCTGGTGTCGCTGAACGAGGTGGGGGGAAATCCCGGTAGCTTTGGTATTCCGCTGGAGCAGTTCCACACGTTTAACCAGTGTCACCAGGAGAAGTGGCCGCAGACGATGAACGCTACCTCCACCCACGACACCAAACGGGGTGAGGATGTGCGGGCACGGATTAACGTGCTGTCGGAGATTCCCGAAGAATGGGAGAAGCAGGTGATTCAGTGGCGAGCAGTCAACCAGCCACACAAAACTCGCACACGCAATTTACTCATGCCCAGCTACAACGATGAATACCTGATTTATCAAACGCTGGTCGGTGCCTTTCCGTTTGAACAGACGGAGCTGGAAAGTTTTACTGAACGGATGCGAGATTATGTGTTGAAGGCAATTCGAGAAGCAAAGGTCTATACTCGCTGGCTTCAGGAAAACAGCACCTACGAAACTGCCTGTATCGAATTCGTCAACGCGATTCTGAATCCCTCAGACAGCAATTCCTTCCTGCAAACCTTCCTGCCGTTCCAGAAGTGCATCGCCTTCTACGGTGTCTTCAATTCCCTGACTCAGACCCTGGTCAAAATTACCGCCCCCGGTGTTCCCGATTTCTATCAGGGCACGGAGCTGTGGGATTTGAGCCTGGTCGATCCCGATAACCGCCGTCCAATTGACTTTGACCTGCGTCAGTCCGATCTGGATGACCTGCAAAAGCGTAGTCAGGGTGACTTATCTTCGCTAATCGAAGACCTGCTGGCAAACTATGAGGACGGGCGGGTCAAGCTTTTCCTCACCACCCAGGCACTCAAGGCCAGAAGCAACTATCTGGTGGTTTTCCAAAAAGGCGACTACCAGCCGCTGGAGGTGCAGGGCAATTTACAGAACCACCTGATCGCATTCGCTCGAAGTTTTGGGGGCACCACCGCGATCATGATCGCCCCCCGCTTCCTCACGGGTCTGATCCAGCCCGGTGAAGTGTTCAGCCGCATCGGCTGGCAGGACACGACGATTCGCCTGCCGCAGGGCCTTCCAACCCAGTGGCAGAATGTCATTACCCAGGAACTGTTGCAGGTTGAGAATGAACTGCTGCCAGGAAAAGTTTTGGCACAGTTCCCTGTAGCGTTGTTCGTCAGCAGGTAGGCGCGATTAAGCTGGAAACGCTAAAGCTGTTCCACCGGGCCTATCCGAAAACCGAAAACCCAAACTCTGGAGAGCGCGACGCTATAGCGTCGCGCTCTCCAGAGTTTGGGTTTTCGGATAGGCTCCCTAGCTCGCCATTTGTTGCTTGATTTTTTCTAATAGATCATTGAAGCGAAAAGGTTTTGTGAGGTAATCGTTGGCCCCCGCTGCCAGTGCCGTTTGGCGGTTATCCGAGTTGAGGGCCGTGATCACGATAATCGGCATTTTCCTGCCCTGCTGCCGCAATTCACGCAATACCGACCAACCATCTTTGATGGGCAAACCCAGATCCAGCAACAATACTGAGAAATCATGAGTGCTGGCAAAATCGACCGCCTGCTGTCCGTCTACTGCCACACGAGTTGAAAACCCTTGTTTTCGTAACCCTTTTTCGATAAAAGCAGCGAGACGGACTTCGTCTTCGACAATCAAAATGTGGTACATGACAGATACCAGCGGGGGGTTAAGTGAGCGGGGGACGAAGGGCAAGGGATATCCTACCTGTCTTTGCGCTCTGCCCTGATCGCTCCCTATTAGTTATCCTACTTCGGACAACCACAAGAAGTTTGATTATGAGAAAGTTCTCATGGTTGTAGACGGTAACCCACGCCACGCACTGTTTCAATGAGATGATTGCCCAATTTCTTGCGCAGGTAGCCAATGTAGACATCAACCACGTTGGAACCAGGGTCATAGTCGTAGCCCCAGACATGGTCAAGCAGTTGTTCCCGACTCATCACCTGTCCGGCGTGACGAAACAGCGTCTCCGCCAGGGTGAACTCGCGCGCAGGGAGTTCGATCCAGCGATCGCCCACCTGCGCCTTTCGCGTCCGCAGATCCAGCACAACATTGCCAATCTGCAAGCGATCCGGCTCCTGTTTGGCGGCTATCCCGCTGCTGCGTAGGCGCACCCGCACCCGTGCCAGCAATTCTTCAAACCGAAACGGTTTGGTCATATAGTCATCTGCGCCACCCTCCAGTCCGGCCACCTTATGCTGAAGATCGTCCCGCGCCGTCAGAATGATAATGGGGATTTGTTCCCCCTGTCCCCGCAATTCCTCCAGCACCATCAGGCCATCTTTTCCGGGCAGGCCCAGGTCTAGAATCATCAGGTCGAATCCATTTCCCTGAGCCAGCAGAATCGCTTCATGGGCATCGATGGCGATCGCCGTCGTAAACCCATGTGAACGGAGACCTTTCTCGATGAAGGAGGCAATTCGCGTTTCGTCTTCAGCGATCAAAATTCGGTTCATAGGTCAGGCGTTCTTGCAGAGATTCAAGGGGAAAGACGAGGGTAAAGGTGGCTCCGGTTCCCGGTTGGCTGCGAAGATATGCCTGACCGCCATGAGCTTCGACAATGGCCTGCACGATCGAGAGGCCCAGACCTGCCCCCTCTGATCGACGGCGACTTTTTGTAGACCGGGCAAATCGCTCAAAAATGCGCTCCTGGTCTTCCAGCGCAACACCTTCACCGGTATCGCGCACGAAAAAACTGACCTGATGCCGGGTAATCGTTGTCCCGAGAAAAATACTATCGGTTATTGTGGTGTGCTGAGTCGCATTTTGTGCCAGATTCATCACCGCCTCGGTAATTCGCTGGCGATCGCCCACCAGCCGACCTTTGGCGATCGACTCCAGATGCCAGTTGCGGTCAGCCAGTGCAGTTGCTTTGGCAAACAGATCTTCGGTGAATGAGGTGAGATCAATGGTTTCCAGTTGCAGAAAATCAGGTCGTTCTGCCTTCGCCAGCAAGAGTAAATCCTCAACAAAGCGGCTCATCCGCTCCAATTCATCCAGCACCAGTGCCAGCGTCTCCTGCTGCTCCTCCGGCTCATCGCCCATCACCTCCAGATGACCCCGGATAATGGTAATGGGCGTCCGGAGTTCGTGGCCAGCATCGTTGATGAAATTGCGCTGGGTGGCAAACGCTGTTTCCAGACGATCCATCATGTCGTTGAAGGTGTTCGCCAGTTCGGCCATTTCACCCCTGCCCTTCACTGGGATCCGCTGTGTTAGATCAGTATCAGAGATCGCGTGGGCCGTCGTTGCCAGCATCCGTAATGGGGCCAGCACCTTACCTGCTGCAAACCAGGCCAGTAGAAGGGCGATTACCAGCATCATCATCATCACCTTGAAGATGATCAACAGGGCATCGACCGCTTCTCTTCGCTCGCCTGCAGTCGTATGGGCAACTACAAAAGTTCCCACCTGCTGGCCATTGATTGTGATCGGCTCTACGAGATAGAGAATACTGCCAACGTCGGGATTGGAAACAATCTGCTCGCCCCGTAGTGTCTCCGTTGCAATCGTCCAGGGTTGGATGAAGTCGGAGCCAGGTTGCAGGTCATTGGGTAATGCTTTGGGGCTGGAGCGATAGAACAAACCATCCACAAAAGCCATGAGAAACGAGTCATCTTCCAGGAGTCGTCGAGACAGGTAGAGTTCCACCAGTGCCTTAAACTGTTGCTGATTGGTTGGCGGAATCACGAATTTTTCAGAAAGTTTGGCCGAGTCTATCCCTAACTGTTCCCTGGCCTCTGGATCGTTCTCCAGGAATCGCAGAAATAGTTCCTTATCTTCTTCCAGATCCTCCCGCACACGGGCATTCACCTCTGCAAACACAAACTGGCGCATCAGCGGTAGAGATACTACAACAAAAAAGCTCATCAGCAGCAAATACCACAGCAAAATGCGGGTGCGGGCTTCGCCCAAAAACCGCCAATGCGATCTGGGCACAGTCTCTAATTGAGCGGGAGAGTGCGCAATGCGGTTGTGGCTCAGTTGCTTCATCGGCTGTGCAGGTGAGGGATCAGGAAAGGCGATAGCGGTATCAAGCAGTATCAGGCGTCCCCCAGGGTAGACCACCCCTGATACCGGACTCACAGTCTCTACTCAATCTTTCTCAATGTACTGGAAGGATCAGCCCAGTTTCCATGAGAAGCTTCTCATCCAGGCTTCATTTAGCTCTTACGAAAGTTGAAGAAGCTTGAAAATAAGCGAACCATCAACTAGTGGGTCATCTGCTTTGCTCATAACCATACCTCTGTGGGGTGGGCGTCCCGCCCGCCCAGACGGGCAAGATGCCCGTCCCACACAATGAATGGCAATGCTCATGCCAAATGACCCACTAGTGGGTCATCTGCTTTGCTCATAACCATACCTCTGTGGGGTGGGCGTCCCGCCCGCCCAGACGGGCAAGATGCCCGTCCCACACAATGAATGGTTATATCCATGCCAAATGATCTACTAGCGTTCCCCCGTTTATCCCAGGAGCAGACAGATATGAGACTGATGGTTTATTCCCACGATGGCTTCGGTCTCGGCGATATTCGGAGAACGCTGGCCATTTGTGAATATTTGTTAAGTACAATCCCCGGCCTCTCGATCCTGCTGGTGGCTAGCTCACCGATGGTGCAGGAGTTTCGGCTCCCCGCCAGACTCGACTATATCAAGCTGCCCTGCCTCAAGCGGGGTGAAGATAGCACCCTGTCTGCCCAGGATCTGGGGACGGAGGCGGACGCAGCACTCCAGTTTCGGGCTGATCTGATTCTGTCGGCCACGGCCCATTTCAAGCCCGATCTGGTGATGGTAGACAAGAAACCCTACGGTATTAACCATGAACTCAAGAAAACACTCGACTACCTGCACACCGAACGACCTGAGACAAAACTGCTGCTGCTGCTGCGTGATATTCTCGACAGTCCGGAGGCGACCATTGCTGACTGGCAAAACAACGGTTATTACGAGGCCGTAAAACGGTGCTACAGCAAGGTGCTGGTGGTGGGTATTCCTGAAGTGTTTGATGTGTGCCAGAAATACCAGTTTCCCAGGGCGATCGCCCGTAAAACGCACTACTGCGGCTACATCCGTCGCCCAGCCGGACGGAAAACCGTGAGCCAGGTTCGACGAGAACTGAATCTCAGCGCAGGTGACTCATTCGTGCTGGTGACGCCCGGTGGCGGTGAAGGCGGCTTCTCCCTGGTCGAGACCTACCTGGCGGGACTGGCTCAGCTACCCCAACCGCCCAGCTTCCGCAGCCTGATTGTCTGCGACCCCGAAATGCCCAAAGCCCAACGACGCGCACTGCGCAAGATGGCAGCATCCTACCCCCTGGTGCAGATGGGCGAATTCACCGACGACCTGATGAGCTACCTGGCTGCTGCCGATGCCACTGTTTCTATGGGCAACTACAACATCCTCTGCGAAATTCTCTCCGCTGGGAAACGAGCTGTCGTCGTCCCCCATTCCCAGGAACAACTGATTCGCGCCGCCCGCCTGGCCCGCCTGGGACTGTTCAAAGCCATCCACCCAGAACGACTCACCCCGGAAAACCTGATGCGGGCACTCCAGATGCAGCTCAACCACGATCGCCTCGCCCCTTGTCTGCGGCTTGATCTGAATGCGCTCCCCCGCATCACCCACCATATTGCTCAGTTGATGCAACCTTGCAAACCCACAGCGAACATCACGTATCTTCCTTCGAGAGAGACGGTGTTGGTGGGGAATGGGTAATCCTTTGACAATTTCAGGAACAGGGGAATGGGGGATAAACGAGATGAAACGCTTCATTTTAGGATTTCTGCAAAAGAAGTTACCCGTTGTGTGGGTGGTTCCCCTGCGCCGCAGGGGTACGCGAGAGACGCTAAAAATAGGTTTTTGAATTCCTGCCTGGGCGTAGCACGCTAAACAGACACCTGCGGGGGAACCACCCACACAACGCAGGTCGATTCATTGCTGGAAATCTCCTGATTTAATTCACCCGGAAAATCATCATGACGAAGACAAAAGTTTGTATTACAACCCTGGAATATCCACCGGATGTGGGCGGCGTGGGCGAATCGGTACATCGCATTGCCACAATGTTGACTCAGGAAGGCTATGAAGTCCATGTGGCGGTGTTTCGCTCAAAGCAGCGGTTTATCAAAGATAAAAGTCGGAGACGGGCAGACTGCAAAACGACCCTCCAGGAAAACATCTTCGTCCACCGAATTCAGTCAGCCGTGCGGGAGGCTTCGCCAGAGATCCAGGACTTTTTTAGTGACGTGTACTTTCAACTGAACCAGCTGCATCAGCGGCACCAGTTTGATTTGTTCCACGCCTTTTTCATGAATGAGACCGGATTCGTGACTACTCTACTGGCAAAAGAGCTGGACGTGCCAGTGGTCAACAGTGTGCGGGGGAGCGACCTGCACAAACATATCTTTAACCCCAAGACCCACGCACAGACCAGCTGGATTTTGGAGAATTCAGATTGGGTCACCTTTGTCAGTCAAGATCTGCACCGTCGTGCCCAGAGGATCTGTCCGGCGATCGCCCCCAGATCCTCCATCTTCTGGAACTCGATTGCCCCCATTGACTTCACCCAGTTCCCCCGTCCGCTGATGGCCGACCAGCTTTCGGGGGTGGTGATCGGATCAATTGGGCGACTCCGCGATAAAAAAGGGATTGAATTTTTGCTGGACGCCTGCAAGTCGCTGGAGAGTGAGCTGGACTTTACGCTGTTGCTCATCGGCGATTTTATCGAGCGGGAGCGGCACTACTGGCAACAGGAAATCCTCCACTGTGGACTGGGGAACCGTCTCAATCTCACAGGTCTGGTCAGCCACGAAGAAGTCCTCGGCTACCTCCCCCTGCTGGATATCTTTACCATCCCCTCGCTGCATGACGGCTGTCCCAATGCCTTGCTGGAAGCCATGCTGGCCGAACGGGCGATTATTGGCACTTCGGTGGATGCAATCGGTGAAATCCTCAACGACGGCGTCAATGGTCTGGTCATTCCCCCCGGTGACTCCTCTGCCCTGGCGGATGCCATCCGCCGACTGGCAACCCAGCCCCAACTGCGTCAGCAACTCGGACAGGCCGCCAAACAAACTGCTCAACAACAGCTCTCTCCAGCCGTCGAATTTGAAAACTGGCAACGGGTGTACCAGCAGGCGTTGGGGCAGGAGTGGCGATCGTCCCAGTCTGTGCATGATGAATACAGGGTTCTTGTCAGTCCCCAACCTCTTCTGTAGTGCGGGCGTAGGGGCGTAGGATTTAGCCTTTCAACTGCGGCAAACGTGGACGGGCCGTCATTGGGGTTTTCGACTGCGGCAAACATGGACGGGCGTAGCATTTGGCCTTGATGTTCTGGATTCAACCATCCCGTATCTGCCGAATGCTATGCCCCTACCCACACGCCCATCCACCGTACAGACTTTCCACGGAACGTCTCTACCCATCCACCCTCCCACCGGAACGCAGATGAACGCAGATGAACGCAGATGAACGCAGATGAACGCAGATTTTCGTCTCCTACCCATCCACCCTGTGCTTGAGCCTGCCGAAAGATCCACCCATCCACCCATCCACCCATCCACCCATCCACCCATCCACCCATCCATCCATCCATCCATC
>JBIKWV010000100.1:0-9289 GCA_044356135.1 Elainellaceae cyanobacterium | reverse complement strand
AATCCATTGATATCAGTATCAGTATATTTTATAACTTGGTGTTACTTAATGGTTCTTTCATGAAAGTGCCTCTGTAGCACTACTGAATAATGTTATCTGTCAAGCTGGTCTCGATTCACTTAATTAAAGAAGGTGTAAAAGTTTGCTTGTCTCTAGGGGCAATTTCTCAGTAATACCAGTAGCATGGCGATGAACAGTTTGATGGCTTTGAGCGGCAATTGCCATTGCTTTTGTCGTGTTTTGCATCAGCATGCAGCGCTTTGCAAGCGCGTGAGGTTCAAAGTTTTTGTTGGGAACCGTGCTCCGCGTGGTTCCCAACAAAAACTTTGGTTCTATCTCAGCGTAAAGCGCTGTAAGCCTTCTACTTCAACACTATAGAGTGAGCAGAACGATGAACTTCAGGCATCTTTCCACTTGGACGGGGTTAATTGTAGGCGGCACACTGGCACTCTGTACGGCCCCGGCCCATGCTGCCAGTGTTTCGTTTTCCCAGTTCAATTTTTCGACAAACTACTCCAGTGCCCACAGAGACATAGCGCAGATCTCGGTCAACGATATCTGGTTGCAGTCCGTCACCGCAGGGGGAATGACGTTCAACCAGTCTGATTTCTCCCTGGTTAATCAGGCGCGGATCGTTACCAATGATACCTACACCGGTGGCAATTCTGGGGCTGCTAGCGTTGACCGGGGCGATCGTGCTTCTGGCATCAACCAGGAAGACCCCACCAATGCAGACATTGTGACCGCATTGGGCAACTTCAACCTGAATAACATCATCGACACGGAAGAGTCCGGCAAGTTCACGATGGATCTGTGGTTTAGCCGCCCCATCGATCGCCTGCTGGTGTGGGAACGCGGTATGAACAGCAAGTTGATGGTGCAGGCTCTGGACGCAATGGGGGCAGTCCTGGCTCAGAGTGAACTGGACAGTTCTAAGGCTGCCTATGCCGGCTATGACCTCAACACCACCGAAATCAGTAGCCGTCAACGGGTAGGTGCAATGGGTCTGGCGCTCAACGGTGCAGTGGCCAATCGATTTCGTCTGATCTCGACCGGATCAGCCTACAATGGGCCTGATTTTAAGGTGGTCGGTGCTGCGGTACCAGAACCCATGACAATTGCTGGAACGGCGATCGCCGCTGGCGCATTTGTCGCAGCCCGCAGAAAGCGCAAGACTGCTGAAGCCTGATCTCATATTTGCTTCAAGCCCTTGATACAGCGCTTTGCAAGCGCATGAGGGACACAGTTTTTGTTGAGACTGCCCTCCGTGCGGCTCTCAACAAAAACTTGGGTTCTATCTCAGCGCAAAACGCTGCAAGAGGGGGCGCAGATCAAAGCACTGCATCACTTCTTGTCCGAAACAGTGGGTGCCCCTTGTGGGGCACCCACTGTTTCTAATCCAGTCCCGCAGCAACCTGCATCACCTGCAGCAATGCGGAGACATCTGACTCCAGTGTCTCAGGCGTAGCAGCGACCAGGCAAGGAAAAACCATCAGACCTGACATTTGATTTGCAGCCTGGGTGTTTTCAACCGATAGGGTTACCAGAGGCAGGCTGGATAACAGTGCGCAGTGAGTCAGTTGCTCCATATAGGCTGATGGGTCTGGAAGTATCCCATTCAGCAGTACCAGTTGAGGCTTCCAGACCCGCGTTAATAATTCCGCCTGATCCAGATCGTCAACCTCTACAACGCGGCAGGGGTAGGGATAGAGATGATGCGTCAGGTCAGGAATCTGCGGGGTCTGGCCGCTCTGAAGATGCAGGATAGTAAGGATGGTGGTGGCCGTCGGGAGATAAGGTTCAGACAGATTCTTTAACTGCTGCTGCAACGTATCAGGCTGAATTGGTAACTGCAGAAAGCCGTTGGCCCGCCGCTCGTTTGCCTGCACCTGGTCGGCTGGCGCACTCATGATAATAATGGGAGTCTGGCAAGTTTCCTGGTTTGATTTGACCAGAGTCAGCACATCCCACCCTGACAGCAGCGGCAGATGGGGATTCAATAACACGATGGCGGGTCTGAGATGACGGATTTTTTCCAGAGCTTCTGTGCCAGAGCGGGCGATCGCCACGCGGTACGCCGCCTGGGCCAACTGCTGTCTCAGTTCCTCCAGTGCCAGTGGTTCTGCTTCCACCACCAGCACCAATCGTCTTTGTAGCTCTCTCAAACTTCCTGTAGTTCTAAAAAGTGACGGGGGCGGTGCTGGCAGCAATAGCGTAAATTGGCTTCCTTTTCCCTCTACCGAAGTAAACGTAATATCTCCCCCATGCAGTCGAGCCAGCCGCTGCGTCAGCGCCAATCCCAGCCCCGTCCCCTCAAAACGCCGGGTCAATGGATTTTCGAGCTGCTGGAACTTCTGAAAAATCAAATGTTGCTTTTCACGGGCGATGCCAATACCGTTGTCCCAAACGGTGAAGGCCATCCAATCATCCCAGGTCTCAACGCGCAGACCGATATCGCCACCCGCCGGAGTAAACTTCATGGCATTCGACAACAGATTGGTCAACATCTGTCGCAGCCGCAGGTCGTCTGCGATGATATTGGTCAGGTCAGCCTGAATATCCAGATCAAAGGACACTTTCTGAGTCCGTAGCTCAGTTTCCCGGCTAGAAACCTGAAGTTGACACGCCTGTTCATAGGCTCGCAGGCAAACTGATTCAATCGATACCTGTTCGGGAACCAGTTCGACCTGCCCGGTCTCAATCCGGGTGAGATCCAGAATGTCGTTGACGATCATCATCAGATGGCGACTGCTCTGGTGAATGAGCTGGGTGTAGCGGAGTTGGCGATCGCTCAATCCCTCCCTAAGCTGTTCTTTGAGCAGACTTGACAGACCCAGTACTGCGGTCAGCGGAGATTTGAGCTCATGGCTGATGCAGGCCAGAAACTCGTCCTTGAAGCGATGAAGCTGAATTAATTCAGCCGTCTTGGAGGTGATCTCCCGCGATAGCTGGTACTGCTCCGTCACGTCCTGCGCCATGATCAGCCAAATCGGCTGGGCTGGCTCGGCCAGTGAACTGCAACAGCCTTTGGGGAGCGGCGATCGCGTCAGTTTCCAGACCCGATCCTGCCCGGAGGTAGATGGGGCGAAACAAATACAGGTTTGTGGAACAGAGCCACTCAGGCGACAGAAAGGGTGGCGATCACTTGCAGCCGCATTGATCAATGCTTCCCATTCGTCTCGATTGCGAGGCAGGTCACCATCGTGCAACCGTCCCTCCGGATCATCGGCGGCAGGCCAATCCTCCGACCGAAAAGCAGCCTCAACGACGGCTTCTTCCAGGGTCAGAGCGGCCTCCTGTACCATCTGAGACCATTCCCCAAAGTCTCCCAACTGCTGTCGCCACGCCAGGTTCTGAGCGATCGCTCCGCCACCACTCGTTTGAAGACTGAGTGGAACTGGCAACAGATCAATCATTGTTTGCAGAAGAACCGTTTCGGCTGCAAGGAGAGATAAGTTGGGCGGAACAACAGGCTCTCTGGAGGCTGGGATTCCTGGCTCTGGGGGACAGCTTGCCCAGAATTGCCAGAATCGGGCGGTGTTGAGCAATCCCAGCAGCCTTCCATTATCGTCAACAACCCCCCAGTGCAGCGCTTCTGCCGATTGCAAACAGGGGGAAATGCGGCTCAAGCTCCAACTGGCAGGTAGTAAGGCCAGCGATTCAAGCTCCAGGTCGGTTTCTGCCAGCAGACATTGGAGAGAGGTGTGCGGTTGTTGCACGACAGTCTGGAGGGAGGCGCTACCTTCTCCGGAGGTGGGCAAATTGATCACATGCGGCAGTAGGCTGGCTAACTCCAGAACTCCGATCGGTTCCCCCACTCGATTGAAGACAACGGCTCGATTGCTCCTGGACTGACCAAACTGAGTCAGCACAACTGCCAGCGAGTCATCCTCTCGCAGCATTGGCACCGAATCAATGAAGTTGGAAGCAGGAAAACGATTCATTGATGGATACTGGAGAGGACGAATGGCTCAGGGGGGAGTTGTAAATCGGACGTGAGGAGGTGGCTACGAAGCCAATGCCCCATTACCGATAATGACCCATAACCAATGACTGCATTGGCAAAACTGGCAATTGCGATGACAACGGTACAGCGTTTTTAAGCTGGTTCGATCTGGGGATGGGGGTGTGCCCCCCGCAGGGGCACACCCCCCGCGCCCCAAAATCCGCACCTGGTTCACCTGGAAAAGGCTGTCTAACCTTAATTATGATGTTCTCCAACAACGAGGCACTGCCTTTCCCCTTACAATAAGCTTTAAATATCCCAGTAAAATTTAACTCTGTCCAAGAATTTCTAAAGTCTCTCGATAATTGCTACGCTATTCGGGTCAGGTTTTGCCATTCCTCGTAACTCTCGTCAACACTTTGCTCACCCTCTGCGCTCTTCTCCATCATCGTGTCTCGGCTGATTCCCTCCTGAAGGCTCTCCAGATCGGTGCTTCTGCTCAGCAGCCTTCTGTCCGGTTCGAACTTCACCCATTCAGTCACTTTCGAGCGCTACAGGAGTTTGTTGAGGCTCAGAAAGGTCAGATTGACTGTCTCATCCTTGAAGCAGACGAAACTCTGCCGCTGTATCTCGAGCAGCTTGACGCGCAGTCCATTCTTCTGCCGACTATTATTTTGACCTCACTAGAGCTTGCTGATGCTGATGCAGCACTGATCCCCGCTACTTCCCCCTACGCCACCGTTAGTCTCGAACTGTCACTTTCTCACCTCAACCAGATTCAACAGCGTGTTACGGAGGCGATCCACCGATTTCTCCAAATTTTGAATGCAGCGGAGACTGTGACTCAACTTCCGCTTGATCAGATGATGAGGCTCACGACTCATACCTCGATGAACCAGAAACAGGGGAGTCTTTCTGAGAAACTGAAGGAGAGACTGGGCTATCTGGGCGTTTACTATAAGCGAAATTCTGCAAACTTTTTCCGTCACATGAGCCAGGATGAACGGCAGGAGCTGCTGAACCAGCTAAGGGCGGATTACCGGGATATCATCCTGAACTATTTTCTCAACGATCCTCGGCTGAATGAGAAACTTGATAACTTTGTCAATCAGGCATTCTTTGCGGATATCTCGGTGGCGCAGATCGTCGAAATCCATATGGATCTCATGGACGAATTCTCAAAACAGCTCAAGCTGGAGGGGCGGAGCGATGAGATTCTACTGGACTACCGCCTGACATTGATTGATGCGATCGCCCACCTGTGTGAGATGTACCGCCGTTCGATTCCCCGCGAACCCTGATCCTAACCGCATTTCTTCCAAACCCTGCGCTCCCAACGAATCATGAGTCCCTTAAAAAAGACCTACATCCTTAAACTTTACGTCGCGGGCAATACCCCCAATTCCGTTCGAGCGTTGAAAACGCTGAACCAGATTCTGGAGAAGGAATTTCAGGGGGTATACGCCCTGAAAGTCATTGACGTTCTTAAGAATCCCCAACTTGCGGAGGAAGACAAAATTCTAGCAACCCCCACTCTGGCAAAAATTTTGCCCCCTCCTGTGCGTAAGATTATTGGAGACCTATCTGACCGGGAAAAGGTACTGATTGGTCTGGATCTGCTCTACGACGAACTACAAGAGGACGAGTCGGGCATCTAATCGGATAGAATGAAAATCTTTAGGTTTTGTGAGATAACAAGCATCTATAGCAAGAAATATGATTCAACCCGCACAATCTGGCGCGCCGAGTGGAGCTGTGAAGAGCGTCCAGAAAATCCGCACGATGATCGAAGGCTTCGACGACATCAGCAACGGAGGGTTGCCCGTCGGACGTACAACCCTGGTAAGCGGTACCTCTGGGACAGGGAAAACGCTATTTGCTGTGCAGTTTCTCTACCACGGTATCACCTACTTCGATGAACCCGGCATTTTCGTCACCTTCGAAGAATCTCCCGCAGATATCATCAAGAACGCTCAGAGCTTCGGCTGGGATCTCCAGAAGCTGATCGACGAAGGCAAGCTGTTTATTCTTGATGCCTCCCCCGACCCTGAAGGACAGGAGGTGGTGGGGAATTTTGATCTGTCAGCCCTGATCGAGCGGATTCAGTACGCGATTCGCAAATATCGGGCACGACGGGTCTCGATTGACTCGGTAACCGCCGTTTTTCAACAGTACGATGCGGTGTCAGTGGTGCGGCGCGAAATCTTCCGACTGGTGGCACGACTGAAGCAGGTCGGGGCAACCACCATCATGACCACTGAGCGAATTGAGGAGTATGGTCCGGTCGCTCGCTTTGGGGTAGAAGAATTCGTCTCGGACAACGTGGTCATCGTTCGTAACGTACTGGAGGGCGAACGCCGCCGCCGCACGATGGAAATTCTCAAGCTGCGCGGTACGACCCATATGAAGGGCGAATACCCCTTCACCATCACGAACCAGGGTATCAATATCTTCCCGCTGGGAGCAATGCGTCTCACCCAGCGATCGTCCAATACCCGCGTTTCTTCTGGCGTCAGCACACTGGATGCGATGTGCGGTGGTGGCTTTTTCAAAGATTCCATTATCCTGGCCACGGGGGCTACGGGAACGGGTAAGACACTGCTGGTCAGTATGTTTTTGCAAAACGCCTGCATTAACGGTGAGCGGGCGCTATTGTTCGCCTATGAAGAGTCACGGGCACAGCTCTCCCGCAACGCCTACTCCTGGGGCATCGACTTTGAAGATCTGGAGCAACGGGGGCTGTTGAAGATCATCTGCGCCTACCCCGAATCTGCGGGACTGGAAGACCACCTGCAAATCATTAAGTCGGAGATCGCTGAGTTCAAGCCCTCCCGGATTGCCATTGACTCCCTCTCGGCACTGGCACGAGGCGTCAGCAACAATGCCTTCCGTCAGTTTGTGATTGGTGTAACAGGATACGCTAAACAGGAAGAGATCACAGGCTTCTTTACCAACACAACCGATCAGTTCATGGGATCCCACTCCATTACTGATTCCCACATCTCGACCATCACTGACACTATTCTGATGTTACAGTATGTCGAGATTCGGGGGGAAATGGCTCGCGCCATCAACGTCTTCAAGATGCGTGGCTCGTGGCACGACAAGGGTATCCGAGAGTACATCATCAGCGAGCGTGGCCCTGAAATCAAAGACTCCTTCCGCAACTTTGAGCGAATCATCAGCGGTTCTCCCTCCCGGATCGCCGTGGATGAGAAGAATGAGCTGTCGCGGATTGTTCGGGGGTTTCAGGAGAAGAGTAGCGATGATGCAGATGCTTAGAAGCATCAGTTCAACCGCAGGTTAACCCTCTGGTGATCGCCCCCCACTACCCTCATCTCTTCCTGCCAGATCCTCAGAAGCGATAGACGGGGCTGACTGGAGCGATCGCTCAAACAACCCCGGATACATCAGCAAAAAGAACCCCATCCAGGCAGAAATCGGCAGGGCCACCAGCACTGTGATCCAGAGGGTCTTCAACAAAAGCCAACTGCCACCAATCAGCCCAACCCCCGTCAGCAGAATTGACCAGGGCTGACACCACCAGGGCTTATAGTCCCAGACGTTGACTTTTGCAGCGTTAGTGGTCGGTTCAGAGTGAGTCATGTCATCATTATGTTAGGTGATATCAAGTTTTATAGCGCACCCGATTGAGACGCGCTGATTAAACCCAGATTCAGAAGTGGCGCGGGGTGTAACACCGCGGCCCGTCTGAATCTGGGTTTAATCAGGATATTCAGATAATTGAATCGGCGGCTGTTGTTTCAGCGGCAGATCCTGATTAATCGCGTCGATCTCCTCCTGCTCCCGCTCATTGATCTGGTGGATATACGCCTGAAAAATCTGCGTCAGGCGAGGATGGTAGAAACGGTGGAGCGAATGATTGGGGGTGGCCGGAAAGCCGCGCCGCCGCTTGTGTCGCCCGCCCGCTCCGGGGTCAAAAACCTGAATGTTGTGGGCGATCGCCCATTCGATCGGCGTGTAGTAGCAGGTGTCGAAGTGCAGGTTCTCAATATCCTGCGTGGTGCCCCAGTAGCGGCCATAAAGCTGCTCGTCTTTGGTGAAACAAATGGACATGCCAACCGGGTGTGGGTCGTCGGCACCATAGGCGGCAAACAGCAGTGTCCGGTGGGCATAGCGGCCATGGAGCTGTTCAAAAAAATTGCGGGTCAGATATTTGCTGCCCCACCAGCCAAACTTGTCGCAGGTATCGCTATAGAACTCATACATCCGCGACAGCAGCGCCTTCGAGATCGACTCCCCTGTGTGAACCTGTAACTTCAATCCGGCATTCTCGACTGCCTTTCGCTCGCGTTTAATGTTGCGCCGCTGGTTTGCGTTGAAGGCTCCCAGATAGTCATCAAAGGTCTGAAACCCCTGATTCTTCCAGATGTAGCTATGGTGCAGCCAGCGAGAGAACCCCCACTGCTCCAGGCGCGATCGCCACTCTGGATCGGCATAGAGAATGTGGCAGCCGGAAATCTTGTTCTGGTCACAGAAGTGATCGATCGCCGCCACCAGTAAATCGGTAATCGTGTCCTCGTCCTCCCCCAGCGCAATCAAGAAACGATAGCCCTCCGCTGGCGTGAACGGCGACATGCCCAGCAGTTTGGGGTAATACTGAATCCCCAGTCGCTGCGCCAGTTCCGCCCACTCGTAGTCAAAGACAAATTCGCCGTAGCTGTGACCTTTGATATAGAAGGGGGCGGCAGCTATCAGGGTGCGATCGCGCCACAGGGTCAGGTGATTGGGCAACCATCCAACCTTAGCTGTTGCGCTACCGGAGGTTTCCATATTGTGCAACCATTCCCACTCAAAGAATGGCGTCTTCAGCGGCACCGCCAGTGTGTCCCACTCCGCCTGGGGAATATCCGAAATGCGATTAATCCAGGAAACGGTATAGCGAGGATGAGTTTGCTCAGTCATGGTATCCGAGGCATTTTCAATACTAAGGTAAAGCAATTTGAAGAAAACTGCTTTTCTCCCCCTTACTCAGTTCTACCCACCCGATCACCCACGCTCCTGCACCCAATCCATCGGCGGACGCAGTGTTTCGGGAACTGTAGCCTTGCTCACACATCGCCCCTTTAGGGATCTGCTGTTTATAGTGCTTTGCCATTAGGTAAACCACCGTTTTTTGAGGGAGAGACGCGCTCCGCGCGTCTCTCCCTCAAAAAACGGTGGTGCATCAAAATCGGCGCTAAAACCAAATATGCCGCGAAACGCTCTCTAAGAAAGCGTTTCGCGGCATGGCAGGAAAATAGTCAAAACTCCAAAGATTGAGAAGCGTTGTAGTAAATCCCAGTTTTGGGGGTTTGGGGCTTGGCCGCCTGAAGCGAAAAC
>JBIKWV010001039.1:0-2536 GCA_044356135.1 Elainellaceae cyanobacterium | reverse complement strand
AAGCCGCAGACTACTAGTAGTTTGCCAAGCGAACTTTGCCTGGTTGAAAAACTTTGCCTGGTTAGTGTGGCGCGCGAAGCGCGCCACACTAACCAGGCAAAGTTTCTTTGGTGAACTACTAGTCTCTGACTGGAACGAGAAGGAAACCTCGAAAAGCTGTTTTGCCCGCTAAGCAGGAAAAACGGGTTGAAAAGTAAGCTGCTCCGGGTGAAAGATTATGATTTTAAGTAATGTGGCGTTCAGCTAGACAACCGCCTCTATCCGTCTACCCCTCCACCCCTTACCAGTCCTATGACTCAAGAATTTGCTGTCGGTGATACGGTGCGCGTGATCGCCATGCCCCCCTACGTCAAAACGGCAGACCCAATGCCCATGCTGCGTCCGCCCAGCGTCATTCAGTTGGGTGAAGAAGGCGTGATCCTCGATCGCCGTCCTGGTGGTTACTGGGGGGTGCGTTTCAGTAAGGGAGCCTTCCTGATGGATAGCCAGTACATTGAACGAGTTTCAGCCTGAACGCTTCAGGTCTACTCGATCGCCGCTGCTGGCCCTACCAGTGAGATATAAGGTTCGATGAAATAGCGCTGGGCGACCGCCTGAACTGTGGCAGCATCGACTGCGGCGATCGCCCCCTGAAACGCCACATCAAAGTCGATCCCTAGCCCCAAAATTTCATACCAGCCGTACAGTTGGGCAATCTGGGCGTTGGTCTGCTTACCCAGGGCGTACTGACCGAGTAGCTTATTTTTAGCCGTCTGAAGTTCTGCTTCGGGCAGCTCAATCTGGGCCAATCGATCCACTTCTCGACGCAAACCGTCCAGGGCGATCGCCACGTTACCCGGTGCGGTTCCCATATACACCACAAACTGGGAAGTATCGACGCGGGTAGGGTAGAAGCCGGAAACTTCGTAGGCCAGTCCCTGTTTCTCCCGCAGTTCTACAAACAGGCGACTGGAGAGACCGTTGCCCAGATAGGTGTTGATTAACTTCAAGGGGATATAGTCGGAGTGCCTCACCGCTGCGGTCAGATAGCCCAGCATAACGATTGCCTGTTGCGTGTCCTGGGGGATCGCCATGCGACGGGGATTGGGGACAACGGATGGCAGGGTGGGTTCATCCAGGGGAGAGTCAGGGGATCGCCAGTCGCCAAAGTTCTCCTGCACCAGGGCGATCGCGTCTTCCTGGGTAACATTTCCGGCAATACTGATGACCAGATTGTCGGGGCGGAAGTAGGTTTGATGGTATTTCAGCAGGTCGGTTTGGCTTAACTGCGCCATCGTTTCTTCAGTGCCCAGGCCCGGGAGCGCATAGGGATGGGTGCCGTACATGGCTTGCCGCAGTTGTTTTTGGGCGATCGCAAACGGCTGCTCCTGCATGGAGCGAATGCCCTGGAGGGCCAGTTTGCGTTCCAGTTCTACTTCGGATTCAGGGAAGGAGGGCGATCGCAGTAGTTCTGCCGCCAGCTCCAGAATTTCGGCAAAATCACCCGAAACCGTTTTCAGACTGAGCAGACAATAGTCTGAGGTGGAGTCGGTTCCCAGGCTTGCACCGACAGACTCAACACGCTCTGCAATTTCCATGGAGGAAAGGCGCTGCGTTCCTTTCGTCAACACCGTGGTAAACAGATGGGAAATCCCCGCCTGCTCCAGTGCCTCGTAGCGACTCCCCGCCCGAAAGAACATCCGTGCCGAAACAATATCGGCGGCATCGTTTTCTGCCGTAAGAACGACAATGCCATTGCTGAGGACGGTGCGGCTGACGGGGAGGTTTTGCGGAGGTTGGGCGACGGTAGGGGCAGACATGGGCGTGTATGGCTAAAGATTCAGTTGACTCTTCTGGTTCAAGCAGATGAGCTTAGACCATCATCTTATCGTGTGTGGTTGCTGCCATCGGAAAGGTAGAACCTTTTCCAGTGAGACAATTCTTGGTTTGATTAGAGGGCGATTGCACTTGTTCTTTGCTGCCTGAGGCGGTAAGCAAGAAATATTGGTCGCCCCCAGTGTATCTACGGGTTCTGACGGGTATTCAATTGTTGCTTATAAAATTCTCTTGCCAGAAATACTGAAGAACTGTCAAGGTTGTTTGATGAAGTAACTGTAAATTCCCACAGAAAATCTTGCATCTTCCGGGGTGGTTCATAGCATAATCGGTGTATCTCGTGGTTTCTCCACAGATGTTGGCCATTCGTCTCATTCGCAGACCCGATTACCTGAGACGAACGGGGGCACTACCAGGTTTTACTCGACTTCGACCTTTATCGCTATCGCCACCTTGATTAGGACAGTGGGTGTGGAATACCTCTCCATGCAGGAATGGAACCCCTGTACCCCGTCCTGATAGATGTGGTTATGGCTATATCGTTTCTACTCATACAGTTCGAAACATTGTAGAAACTGATGTGGAATGCTGTGCGGCGCATGATTGTCTATTCTCAATCCTGATTTCTCACTGGGACGCAGTAAATTCAGGGATGCTGTGTTCCTTCGCTCTGTGACTTTTAGTTCGCTGCTCTACCAAAGGTGCACTGCTTGAGCGATCG
>JBIKWV010001081.1:0-2536 GCA_044356135.1 Elainellaceae cyanobacterium | reverse complement strand
GCGCATCTGCTGGGCAATTTTACGCTGTTGAATGAACTGCAAAACCAACAAGCGTCCGGCAAGCAGTTTTTCGAAAAGCGCGCGGTGTATTTCGACACCAAAAACGTGGCGCCGGAGGCGATTACAGAAGATCTGCGCCGCTACAAGGATTGGACGACGGAATCGGTGCGCGGGCGAACCGAATTGCTCGCTGCCGCCCTGTTGACCGAGTGGGGCTTGTTCAAAACGCGGGAGCGCTGATCCGCGGTCACGCCATGAAGGTTGGCATCCAGCCTTCATGCGCGGCGCGCAGATCCTTCAGATCCACAGCATCGTCTCCGAACGCGATTTCGCAGCCGCCCGCCACGCCAACAGGTTCGGCCGGAACACCCAATCGATCGCCCGCCATGTAGATGATGTCGGCCTGATCGGCGGCCACCGCGATCAAATAGCGCGCCTGATCCTCGCCAAAAAGCCATGAGGCATCGGCTAATGTCGCGTGCGGTTCAAGATACACCCCGACATCGCTGGCCAGCGCCATTTCTGCCGCTGCGCACGCAAGCCCGCCATCGGACAGATCGTGGCACACACTCACGCGACCATCGGAGATCAGCGCGCGGACAAGATCGCCGGCGCGCTTTTCAGCGGCGAGATCGACGCGCGGCGCCGGGCCATCCTCGATGCCCCAGATCTCCCGCTGATACAGCGATTGCGACAGGTGTCCGCGCGTTTCGCCAAGCAGGATCAACACATCCCCCGCCTTCATGCCGGTGATGTCGGCGCGCTTGGAAACATCCGGCAACAGCCCAACGCCGCCCACCGCCGGCGTCGGCGGGATCGCTGCGCCGTTGGTTTCGTTGTACAAAGAGACATTGCCGCTGATCACCGGAAATTCGAGCGCGCGGCACGCTTCCGCCATGCCCTCGATCGCCGCCACGATCTGGCCCATGATGTCTGGCCGTTGCGGATTGCCGAAGTTCAGATTGTCGGTAATCGCCAGCGGCAACCCGCCCACCGCTGTGATATTGCGCCAGCATTCGGCCACCGCCTGTTTCCCGCCTTCATGCGGATCGGCCTGCACATAGCGTGGCGTGACATCGCAACTCATCGCTAGTGCGCGGTTTGTGCCGTGCAGGCGGACGATTGCTGCATCCGCGCCGCTATCTTGCACCGTGTCGCCCATGACGTGGCGATCGAACTGCTCCCAGATCCAGCGCTTGGAGGCCATATCGGGGGACGAGAACAGGGTGATGAGGCTTGCCGCGAACGATGAGGCTACTTTCTCCCCGCCGCGAAGCGGCAAATCAGAGTTTTGGGCGCTTTGCGCCCTGGGCGCGGGAGCAGAGGGGCGCACATATGGCCGCTCATATTTGGGCGCCTCATCCGCCAGCGGCCCCAGAGGCAAATCGCACGCGGTTTCGCCGTTCCACAGCAGCACAAGCCGCCCGGTGTCGGTTGTGCGGCCGATCACCGCCGCATCCAGCCCCCATTTGTCGAAAATGCGTTTCGCCTCGGCCTCGCGTCCGGGCTTCAGCACCATCAACATCCGCTCCTGGCTTTCCGACAGCATGAACTCGTAAGGGCTCATCTGGGCTTCGCGCGCCGGGATCGCGTTGATGTTCAGTTCGATCCCAGCTTCGCCTTTGCTGGCCATTTCCACGGAAGACGATGTCAGGCCGGCCGCGCCCATGTCCTGAATGCCGATGATCGCGTCGGTGGCCATCAGTTCGAGACACGCCTCGATCAACAGCTTTTCGAGGAACGGATCGCCGACCTGTACGGTCGGGCGTTTTTCGTCGCTATCTTCGCCGAATTCCGCGCTGGCCATGGTTGCGCCATGAATGCCGTCGCGTCCGGTTTTGGCGCCGACATAAACCACCGGATTGCCCGCGCCTTTGGCTGCAGAGGTGAAAATGCGATCCCGCGGCGCTACGCCCACACACATCACATTGACCAGGATATTGCCGTTATAGCCGCGGTGAAAATTCGTTTCACCGCCAACCGTTGGCACACCAACGCAATTGCCGTAACCGGCAATCCCGCGCACCACGCCATCCACAAGGCGTTTTGTTTTCGCATGCGACGGATCGCCAAACCGCAACGCATTCATCAGCGCCACTGGCCGGGCGCCCATCGTGAACACATCACGCAAAATGCCGCCAACGCCGGTCGCGGCCCCCTGATAGGGTTCGATGAAGGAGGGGTGGTTGTGGCTCTCCATCTTGAAGATGCAGGCCAGCCCCTCGCCGATATCAATCGCGCCAGCATTTTCGCCCGGTCCATAGATCACGTGCGGCGCTTTGGTGGGAAACTTGGCCAGATGCACCCGCGAAGATTTGTAGCTGCAATGCTCCGACCACATGACGCTGAAAATGCCCAATTCGGTGACATTGGGCGTGCGGCCAAGCTTGTGCAGCACCAGGCGCCATTCTTCCGACGAAAGGCCAAACTCCAGGGCCTTGGTTTCGGTGGCGGGGGCGAGATGGGGATGGGTCATGACGGGCTTTTATGCGCGCTTTGTCGGCCCGGCAATCGCTCCTTAACCAAAGCGGCGGAC
>JBIKWV010001038.1:0-2539 GCA_044356135.1 Elainellaceae cyanobacterium | reverse complement strand
CAGACCGGGCATCACTTCCTGGCCAGCAGCGACGATCATGCCGTCCTTGCCCATGACTGCTTCGGGGTTATCCACCATGTGGATTTCGCCCGGTTTGATCACGATCTCCCGCAGAATATCGTTCTTCTGGGTGACTTCGACCACACCACTACTCTGACAGAAGATATCCTTCACCACTTCGGTTCCGGCTTCAACATACTGACCGTCTTCCACCAGCAGCAGCGAGATGTCTTTGTTGACCTCATGCGATTCTTCGGGGATCCAGAGAATCGTGCCGCCCTGAACCACTTCGTAGCCTTGCTTTGCCTTCCCTTTCTTAGCGACCTCCAGGCCAGAGAACTTGATAATGCCGCCAGTCGAGGTGTGGTAGCGATCGTCAATCAGTTCCGCGACTACCTGGTTATTCGTGACCTTTGTACCAGGGGTGGCGATCAGGGAGAATCGCTGGTTTTGTTGGGTCTCAATGATGTAATGTTCACGCCCCTGATAGCTCTCAGCAATGACGCGTGCCTGATCCAATAACACCGAAGCGGTGATAATTTCCACTTCTCGACCACCCTTGCCCTCGTTCTCCTGAGGGAGCCGCACCGTACCACCATTCTCGGTGATGAGTTTGGTCTCCGCCAGGATGCTGGTAGATTCGACGCGATCGCCATTCTTCACCACGGGTTCTGCACCGGGGGGCAGGTTGTACACTTCACCAGACAACACCCAGATCAAACCGCCCCGCTGGGCAATACGGGTGGTGTTACCCTGACGGTCTTTCTTCTCTTCGGGAACGACATCGGCAAATTTGACTTCACCAGCCAAATCAGAGGCCACGTCCTTGGTCGCTTTTTCCGTCACCTTGCGGACGCGACCTGCTGCGGGCATTTCTACCAGCAACTGTCCCGCCTTCACTGATTCCCCCTCCTGCACAAACAGGATCGAGCCGAGAGGCGCGTTGTAGGTTTCCTTCTGGTTCCCAGATTCGACGGTGATATCGATGGCGGCCTCGAGGATTTGTGCGTCTTGACCGTGGCGGGTGCGGAAGGGACGGGCGCGAATTTGCTTCGGCTTAAATTTCACAATCCCATTGAAGGAGGCACGGTGAACTGCTGCTGATTCACCTGTGAATGTACCACCCGTGTGGAACGTCCGCATGGTGAGCTGCGTACCGGGTTCACCGATGGACTGGGCAGCGATAATCCCTACTGCTTCACCCAGATCGACCATGCTGTTGTGGGCCAGACTCCAGCCGTAGCAGTGCTGACAGACGGAGCGACTGGCTTCGCAGGTGAGGGGCGATCGCACCATCACCTCTTCGATTCCTGCCTTACCGATCTTCTTCGCAATCTCATCCGAGATGGCTTCATTGCGGGCAATGATCACTTCCCCGGTTTGAGGATGTACTACATCCTTCGCCACAATCCGACCGAGCAGGCGATCCTGAATTGGGATCAGCACCCGCTCACCGTCGGTCATGCTGAGAACGGGAATGCCCCGCTCCGTATTACAGTCAAGATCCCGAATAATTACATCCTGGGACACGTCTACCAGACGACGGGTTAAATAACCGGAGTCGGCGGTACGTAGTGCGGTATCGACCAGACCTTTGCGGGCACCATAGGAGGAGATGATGTACTCGGTCACGGTCAGACCTTCGCGGAAGTTGGTCTTAATCGGAAGGTCAATAATTTCCCCCTGGGGGTTTGCCATCAGACCGCGCATTCCCACTAGCTGGCGCACCTGGGAGATATTTCCCCGTGCTCCCGAAAAGGCCATCATGTAAACGGAGTTGAGCGGGTTGCTCTCCTTAAAGTGGCGCACCACCTCATCCTTGAGTTCCTCGCTGGTGTCGTTCCAGGTGTCAATTACTTTCTGGAAGCGCTCCACCTCGGTAATATCACCCCGGCTGTAGCGCTCCTCGGTCTGCCGGATTTCTTCTTCTGCTGCCTGGAGCAGGTCACGCTTGCTGGGGGGAACCTGCAAGTCATCCACGCTGATCGAAACACCTGCTCTGGTGGCGAAGCGGAAACCGAGATCCTTCAAGTTATCCGCAACCTGAGCAGTCCTTGCTGTGCCGTAGTTCGTGAATGACCAGGCGATCAAGTTGCGCAATTGTCCCTTGTTCACCACCCGGTTACGGAAAACAATGGGTTGCTGAGGCTTCGGAGTTGCGTTCTGTTCTGCCATGTCTCTGCCTTAAGAAAATGAGAGGTTCGACTGGAAAGTTTGCTGGAGAGGAGCTTGAACGATCAATCTCCTCCCCAACTGTGAATTAGCCCACCAGCGTGTCCTGGATGGTTTTGTTGTAGATAATCCGTCCCGGCGTAGTGCGGATGAATTGGGAAACCACGTTGCCCTCAGCATCCTGTCGCACGCGGCGGTACTTATAGAGGCGGGTCACGGAGCCATCGTCAAACTTCTGCTCTTCCAGTGGCTCATCGTCCGGTTCACCCGTTTCCATCTGACCGTCAAAGCGAACCCAGATATAAGCGTGCAGATCTACCTGATTTTGCTCGTAGGCAATAATCGCATCGTCCAGGTTTGCAAAGTA
>JBIKWV010001051.1:0-2539 GCA_044356135.1 Elainellaceae cyanobacterium | reverse complement strand
TAGTCTGTTGGCCATTGGGCGGCAGTGGGGACACCCAGAGAGCCCCCACGTGACCCATCAAGGGTGCCCTGTTAACCGAATGAGATTGCAGTCCCGACTTTTCCGGTCAACAATGACCACATGGCATTAAATGGGGACAGTCGGGTGTCCCCACTTTTCCCCAAGGAAACCGGTAACCATGAACTCTGCCGCCACCACACCCACTCACCAACTCACTTTGTATCATTATTGGCGTTCAAGCTGTTCCTGGCGCGTGCGTTGGGCCCTGCATCACAAAGGCGTGATTTTCAGTGATCTGGCTGTGAATCTATTACAAAATGAGCAAAACAGCCCAACATATCTGGCAAAAAACCCCGGCGGCTATGTTCCCGCTCTCGAAATCAACGGCCAAATATTTGGTGAATCGATGGCCATTCTAGAATGGATTGAAGAAACTTGGCCCCACAACCCGCTGCTACCAGCTTCAGCGTTGGACCGACTGCGCGTAAGACAGATCTGCAACCTGATTGTCTCTGGCATCCAGCCCGTTCAAAATCTTGGCGTGATGCGTAAGCACAGTAGTGACGCGGGACAACAGGCCGCTTGGGCGCACCATTGGATCAACCTTGGCCTTGCAAAACTCGAAGCGCTGATTGCGCCCATTGCAGGAACTTACTGTCTTGGCGGCGAACTCACTATGGCCGACCTATGTCTGGTACCGCAGGTCTATAACGCCCAGCGTTTCAATGTGGATCTGGGACCCTATCCCACCATCGCGCGCATCAATCAGCATTGCCTCTCGTTGAAATCCTGTATCGCCGCAGCGCCACAAAATCAAAAAGGTGCGACCCCGTAAGAATATCCTGGTGCGAACATCATGCTTAAATCAGGTTGTCTTCACTTTTGAATCCTGCTGTCAGACTGCCGGGACATCGCCACAAGCTCGTCCACAAGGGCCTCGATATGAATCTGGCCTTTGCCATCAGGAGAGTTATACCATCTCTTATAATAAAAATAATTTCGCATGATCAGCTTTACGTAGGCTCTGGTTTCCTTGTAGGGGATCCGTTCAATAAACGTCAGCCAATCATCACTGGCGATGGTCCGCTGCCATTTTTGGGTGGCAGCTGGACTTGCGTTGTACGCAGTCAAAGCAAATACCGGTGACTTGTACATTTTCATAAGCCGCCAAAGATGATGCACGCCAAGCGTCACGTTAAGTTCAGGATCACGCAATGATTCAGTCTGCTGAAGAGCGCCTCTGATCTCATCTCTTTCTGTCGCATCGACATATTCCTGCGACAGCCGATCGGCTTCCATGCGCGCCGTCGATGGCATCAGCTGCATCAGCCCCATGGCACCAACCGGTGACATGGCGTCTTTTGAGAACACTGATTCCTGACGCATCAGTGCAAAGACAAAATCTGGATCAAGATTTAATTTTGCGGCACGATTTTTGACCAATTCGGCGTATTTTCGCGGAAATAACACCCTCTCAAAACCGACAGGCAAACCGTTACGCACGCTACGTGGAATCGCATCAAATATCTTGATAGCCTCCAACCAAGCACCGCTGGCATGCATTAAAAGCGTCCTTGTCAGCAGAGCGTCATAATCTGAGGCCGATGCCGCTACAACTTCCTCCACCTCGCAGCGCGCACGTTCCGGAAACCCGGCCTCAAGAAACTTCAGAGTCCTTGCAGACGCCGCGCGTCCGGACTCCGGTAAACTCTTTTCATAACGACTGAAATCAAACCCCGAGACCCGTGAGGGCTCAATCGCATAGTTACGACCAGAGCTTTGCTCAAGCAGATAGTGCCCAATGGCACCGTAAAATGTACTATAGTATTCTGCGGCGAGACGGCGCCACATTTCCCGCGCGAGATCTGGGTTTCCAAGCTGCAAATGGGCCCGCCCCATCCAGAACAGACTAAATGCCATGGCACCCACGGGTCTTTTGTCAATATGCACCAGTGATTGCTGGCTTAAGAAATGATCGAGCGGAACAATCATCTTGGACCACTGTTTTTTGGCGGCATGATTGACGACTAAACTATTCAGCGCAAACTCAAAATCCTCCTGGTCCACATAAAAATCCACGTATTCGTTATAGTATTTTTCCGCTGCCTCGAACTCGCCTTTGTCTTCTGCAATCTTACCTAAGGTATAGATGGCCTTGGCGACGATGGATTTGAATTGTGTGGCCGGTTGAGCGTCAGTCAAAACAGACTCGTACATCGCGGTCGCTCCTGCGAAATCATTGGCCACCCATTTCAGGTACCCAAGTCTGATCCGCGACCAAAAGGCGCCGTCTTTGCCAAATCGCGCCTCCATCTTTGGGGCCACACGCCCCCAGAACTCCGCGGCGGCCGCGCGATGCTCGGAACGATAGCAGCGCTCAATGTCCGCCCCTGTCTCCACAGCAGCCACCAATGTTTCCTGAACCAACTTGCGATCCAAGTGACGAACAAAAGATTTTTCCGCATCAGCGCACTTCTTGCGACGTGAGGCCCGCAGTACGTCCAAAAACACGCTTCCAGACTTAACGTCCTGATCGTCG
>JBIKWV010001037.1:0-2540 GCA_044356135.1 Elainellaceae cyanobacterium | reverse complement strand
CTCAAATCTTTTTTACTGGTGATTTGCTCTATCCTGGTCGTCTCTATATTCGTGATTGGGAAGCCTTCAAAAATAGCATCAACCGAATGATCGAGTTTGCTGAAACATATCCCATTACTCATCTTCTGGGCTGTCATGTTGAGATGTCAATCTATCCTCGCCTCGATTATCTGATTCGATGTAGCTATCAACCGCACGAGCGTCCTTTGCAGATGACTGTTGAACAACTGTATTCAGTCAGGGAGGCAATCCTTCAAATCAATGGAGCCTCTGGAATTCACACCTTTGATGACTACATCATCTATAACGGGATTCCAGACCGTTATTTCAGCTACGAGAATATTGACCCTAAAGCATCTCCCGGCGATCTGCGTCCCCTTTAAAGTTTTGTCCCTTCACCCCTTCTTGAGGGCGAAGCCCCCAAACCCCTTTCTTTACGTAGGTTCCAAAGACGATTACGGCTATAATCAGGCCCATGCAGCAACAGCGGCGGCGATGGTCGCAGCAAACTAGAAGCGATGGATTTGAAGATTGTGCAGGCTCGCCTGCTTGGACGAGAAGGGTTGTGGGACATCGGAGTTAAGGCTGGGCGGATTGCAGCGATCGCCCCCTCAGTTGAGGCCGCAGCAGTCACCATCGACGCCAACGATCAACTCGTCATTCCCGGCCTGGTTGATGCTCACATTCATCTGGATAAAGCCTATATCCTGGATCGATACCCGGCAGTTGAGGGGACATTCAGTGAAGCCATGCGAGGCACGCTAGAGGTCAAGAAATCGTTTACAGAGGCAGATATTCAACTGAGAGCGAGACGGGTATTGCAGCAGGCGATCGCCTTTGGAATTACCTTAATGCGCAGTCATGTTGAAGTCGATGAGGTGGTTGGCCTGACTGGATTAAGAGCGCTGCTGCCCCTGCGCCAGGAGTATGCACCGGGTTTGACATTACAGTTGGCTGTCTTTGCTCAGGAGGGCATCACGAATCAGCCGAAAACGGTTGACCTGCTGCGGGAGGCAATGCGCCTCGGTGCGGATGTGGTTGGCTCTGCCCCCTATGTTGATCCCGATCCCAGGCAAAATGTTCGAGTAGTCTTCGATATTGCTCAGGAGTTTGACTGCGATGTCGATTTTCATCTGGATTATCTGGATGATGATGCCCCACTCCTGCTGCCGTTTGTGCTGGAGGAAACCTGTCAGCGGGGATGGCAGGGCAGAGTTTGCTTAGGGCACATGACAAAGTTAGCATCGCTGCCCCCAGAGGAACTCAAATCAGTTGCTGCTGATATTGCTGAAGCGGGAGTGTCTGTTCTGGCGTTACCTGCTTCCGACCTGTACATGATGGCGCGTAAAGACACTCATCATGTTCGCAGAGGAGTCGCTCCAGTCCATCAACTGACCCATTTGAATGTTGTAGCAGGAGTCGCTGTAAATAATATTCAAAACCTATTTACGCCGTTTGGTGATGGCGATCCTTTAAAGATCTGTACTTTGCTGGCACAAGTTCTACAGATGGGTACGCCCCAGAGCCATGAACGATGCCTGCAAATGGCAACAACGCTTGCAGCGAAAGCCATTGGAGTCGAAAATCATGCGATCGCCGTTGACCACCCGGCTGATCTGGTGATTTTAAGCGCAAAATCTGCAACAGAGGCGATCGCAGCAGCACCCGTTGAACGAGTCGTGATTAAAAACGGTCGGGTCGTTGCCCAACGCAAACTTGAGCAGCACTGGTTTGCTCCTGCTGAATCGTAGCTGATCTCGACAACTGTATGACTCTACAACAATCCCAACTCAGCACGCTTCTTCCGCGACAAGCCTGACGCGACAATCCGGTGGGATTCGGAGATATAAAATCGCATACCGTCCTCGCTCAGGCCCGGAGAACGATGCCGTTGAATCCATTTCATGCCCCGTGAAGCAAGATAAGGAGCCGGGCGAAGACCGGGCATCTCTCGCAGCATCTCGTAATCGCCCTCTGAGGTCTTGAACGTGATACCGGGCAAATCCTCGCCATCGCTCCAACCGCAGATGGCAAAGACCTTATCGCCAACTTTCCAGACATCAGAGCCGCCCCACTGTACAACATGGTGGGTGGCTGGAAGACTGCTGCAAAAGTGATTGAATTCTTCTCGCGTCATAGCGCCATCATAGAGCAAGTTAAGAAGTGGCGCGGTGCTTCGCACCACGCCACTTCTTACACTCCTCACAACCAATCGTCATCCACAGTGGCAAACTCCTCAATTTCTCTGTAGACCTCCTTCACCCGTGCGTAATATAGCGGTTCCCACTGTTATGAGGTACAGGGGGTTTGGGGGCGAAGCCCCCAAGCAGGGGCAGTGCCCCTGCACCCCGTACTTCATCCACATGAGAAACGCTATAGGCTTCCCTGGCGGACAGCTCCAGAATTCGGGTTTCGTGGTGCGATCGCACCACATGGGCATAGCCAGAATGAGATCCGTTAGGGATCTGCTGTTTATTAAAATCCCAGTTTTAGCGTGGCGCGGCGAAGCCGCGCCACGCTAAAACTGGGATTTTATTTTA
>JBIKWV010001036.1:0-2541 GCA_044356135.1 Elainellaceae cyanobacterium | reverse complement strand
CAACGAGGCGCTGCTGAACAGCGAGGAGGAGCCAGAATTCTGGGCACCTATCCATGCATGGCGACTGCTGGCCAGACTGGGAGGGGAAGCGGCGATCGCGCCCCTACTTCAGGTTCTGGAACGGTGGGGAGAAGATGAAACCTGGTGGGAGTGGACTAATGCGCAAATACCGATGTGCTTTGTCCAGATTGGGCCAATTGCCATTCCCGCAATTGCAGTTTACCTGGAGGACACGACCCACCAGGATGAAACCCGTCAGATGTCTACCACAATCCTGACAGAGATTGCTGAGGTCTACGAAGCAGCCCGGGACGAGGTAATCGCGTTTCTAACTCGCCAGTTAGAGAAATTTAATCGGCAAAACCCTTGAGTTGGAAGCGCTGTTGCGTGCATAGGGCAGATAGGGGTGCTCTGGGAGACTTCTAGCTCTCCAGGCAAACAGAAATGCAATTCGAAGGCTGCAATACCTCCAAGCCAGGGAATTATTCAAGGAGTAGCACTATTCAGGCTGCTCAAATACTGTTGTGCAGCACAGGTATCGTAGATTCTCATGCAGCTTTCCTCCGCCGCCGAACGTGAAACCATCCTCGACGACATTTTGAACCATGCCAACGCTGCGATTGGTCGATATCGGATTTATGGAGCGTCCCCTTCGGTTGAGCGTGGCGACCCTTGCAGTATCTGCGAAGCAGCGCGCCTCTGGAGCATTGATTATCTCTCTCCGGGTTGCGAGACCATTTATGGATATACGCCCAACGAGCTGATGGCAGACCCGTCACTCTGGATCTCGCTAGTGCATCCTGAAGACTGGCAGTCTGTGATTCTCTCGAATCTTGAAAAGGTGTGTCGGGTGTCGGGGAATGCGCCCCAGACCATTACCGCTGAGTACCGCGTGTCCCACAGGGATGGGAGCTTACGCTGGATTTCGGAGCATCTCACCGTTCGCCAGTACACCGAGGAGAATTGCTGGATGGTGACCGGAATTTCCGTTGATATCACCCATCACAAACAGGTTGAGGTCGCTCTGCAGCAGAGTGAAATGACCCAACGCGCCATTTTACAGGCAATTCCCGATCTGTTGATGGTGATGCGAAAGGACGGCAGCTATCTCGATCGATTGAATGAAGGCACATTCAAAACGATTCCCACTCCCCCACTCCACGGTCGCCCCACTGTCTACGATGTTTTGCCTCAAGCGGTTGCCGAGCTGCGGCTACAGTCGATCCAGCGGGCGATCGCCACTCAGGAACTGCGAATTTATCAGCAACAGCTCGAAATTGAAGGCGAATGGCGACATCAGGAAGTGCGCACGATTGGTCTCACCCGGGATGAAGCACTGGTTATCGTGCGTGATATCACCGAGCAGAAGCAGCTCGAACAGGCGCTACAGGCCAGCGATCGCACCCTGCGTCAGCTTACGGAGGCAGTTCCAGGAATTGTGTACCAGTATCGGCAGTCGGCCCAGGGCGAAGAAAGCCTTCCCTATATCAGTGCTCGTGTCTTTGATCTGTTGCATCTCACCCCCGAACAGTTGCAGAAGGAAGCCCAAAAGATTTGGGAAAGGGTGCTGCCGGAGGATCGGGAGCCGCTGTTGGCATCGATACAGCGGAGCGCGGTCAACCTGGAACCGTGGCACCACGTTTACCGGGTGCGCGACCAGCATGGACAGATTCGCTGGCTGTCGGGTCAGGCACTGGCAGACCGCGAAGCTGACGGCAGTATTCTCTGGAATGGAGTGATTATCGACATCAGTGATCGCAAGCGGAGTGAGTCCCTGCTCGAAATTCAGAACCAGATTCTGGCAAAAATTATCAGCGGTGCGGCACTCACAGAAGTGCTCACAACATTAATTCTGGCGATTGAATCTCAGATAGATGATGCGATTGGCTCCATCCTTCTACTAGATTCGCAGGGGTGTTTCCAATCTGCCGTGGCCCCGCACCTGCCGGAAGCTTACAATCACTCCCTCAATGGTCTCATGCCCGGAGAGGGAGTCGGGTCTTGTGGGACGGCGATCGCTCGACGGCAGATGGTGATTGTGTCAGACATTGCCAGCGATCCCCTCTGGAAGGACTGCAAAGAGGCGGCTCTGCCTTATGGGCTGCGAGCCTGCTGGTCAGTCCCGGTGATAACCGAGGATGGGGAAGCGCTGGGCACATTCGGTCTCTATCACCGACAACCCCAGTCCCCGCAGCCTGCTGACCTGGAGGTGGTTGCACTGGCGGCGAATCTGGCTCGATTGGCGATTGAGCGGCATCAAACCATTAATCAGTTGGAGCAGCTTAACAATGAACTCGAAGCCAAGGTAATTGAGCGCACCAGCGCACTCCAGGCCAGCGAAGAGCGGCTCCGGATGGTGGTGCAAAATATGCCGATCATGCTGGATGCATTTGACGAAAATGGCCGTCTGATTGACTGGAATGCTGAATGTGAGCGGGTGACGGGGTTTACTGCCTGGGAGGTCACCCATCACCCTGACTCCCTGGCGCTGCTGTACCCGGACGAGAATTACCGCGCTGAAATCCTGGCCGTATGGGCCGA
>JBIKWV010001035.1:0-2546 GCA_044356135.1 Elainellaceae cyanobacterium | reverse complement strand
TGCCCATCCTACGGGGGTGCATGATGTTGAGATCGTAGGATGGGCAAAACAACGTGTGCCCATCTCCAGCGTTGATAAAAGCTGATGGGCACGGGCTTCCGCCCTTTGCCCATCCTACGGGGGGTGCATGATGTTGAGATCGTAGGATGGGCAAAACAACGTGTGCCCATCTCCAGCGTTGATAAAAGCTGATGGGCACGGGCTTTCGCCCTTTGCCCATCCTACGGGGGGTGCATGATGTTGAGTTATCAGGGCGATGACGGCAAAGACACAAAAGCACAAAGAAATTAACAGCGTTAACAGGAAGACTGTGGTAGATTCAAAAAGTTCAGACGCTTGTTTGTACAGGTGGCTGAACGGGGCAGATCCCGTAGCTGATGCGGGGCGGTTCCTGGAACAACAACCCTGGGAACTGTCGCACTGCGTTTCGCAACTACAACGACCCCGACAACCGCAACAACAATCTCGGTTTTCGGGTGGTTTGCGTCTTCTCGTGAGTACTCCCCACTCGTCAGAACTGGTCGAAGGGATTCGATCGGGCGTACATGGGGGAGTCCAGTCTGCTCCTGTGATGGGGATGGCCTCATCCGAAAATCAAACCGGGCCGGATGGTTTGGTAGGGTTCTCGAAGAACCGTCCGGCTCACCCAGAAATTTTGGCATGAATCAACGCATCAACGGCCAACTTTTGCGTTTTCAACCAGTGTCAGAATAAAGGCGATCGCCCCCATCAGAGACGCAATCGTTCGGACATGATTCCAGAACGTCCACTGGCTCAGATATTTAATCCACAAGTTTGCGCCTTCAAGACTATCGGGATTCACTTTCGCTAATGCGTCATTCAACGGCACATTGAATACTATCGTTACAAGAAAAGTGCCAATCAGATAAAGCAAACTGCCTGCCAGGAGATAGGCGGCACTGGACTGCTGCCACTTGAGTAAAGTTGCGATCGTGAGAAAAATGCAGGCGATTGCTGTCCCCATAAACACAAGCATAAACAGCGGGTTGATCACCGTGATATTAATCGACTGCATTGCCGCAATTCCCTGGGTCGAAGGTAAGCGGGCCAGGGCGCTCATGACAAAAGTGGAGAAGGCAAAAAAGACCCCTGCCATTAGACCACAGCCCACGGCTGCAAACAGTTGCAGGTTGAATTGTTGTTGAGCAATTAAATTTTGTGCCATTATTCTGTCCTCAGCTCGGTGATGCATGGGTTGGGTATTGGCGACTTTAGAGAATGCGAAAATGAACCGACCCCGCGTAGGATGGGCAAAGCGAAGCGTGCCCATCTAGCCGATATTGGGGTGATGGGCACGCTTCGCTTTGCCCATCCTACGAATAAAGAGGCTTTGTGCAATGCGCCCTATTTGATCACCGGGGTAATAAGCATTGGCGATCGCCTCCCTGAAATTACGCTACCGAAGGGCTGCCACTTCACCTGCAAATCAACGCTTCTTCAGCATAGAAAACGGGCTGGCTCGCCGCTATCCAATTCCTGTGGCACTATCAAAATCTTGCGGTTTGAATGCGATCTTTGCAAAAGTGACTACAATCAAACCAGGCGCATTCGGCCTTCACCATGATGACTCCCGCCATTCCACCCGCTCCACCCAAAGCATCTCCTGCCCCAGTTCCTCAAGCGCAGAACTGGGAGAATATTTTCGTTGAACAATTTCAACACTCTTCAGGCGAAGCCCACTGTCACTACGGCAAGGAGCATACGCTTTGTCTCTCCCTGGCTCCTCGTCCCGTTCGACTGCGCCAGGTGCGAGAGGGAAAAACCTACACCGGACTGTACGGTAAAGGCGATCTGTCTATTATTCCTGCTGAGGTGCCATTTTTCGCCCGCTGGGACGAAGATGACAACTATCTGCAAATTCGGCTGACTGCTCGCTGGATTCAGCAGGTGGCCAGTGAAGCGCTGGAGATCAACGGCGATTGCCTGGAGATCCTGCCGGAATTTCGGACTCGCGATCCTCAAATTGAGGCGATCGGCATGATGTTGCTGGCTGAACTACACCAGGAAAGCACAGGTAATCGGCTCTACATTGAATCACTGGCCAACATTCTGGCGGTGCATTTAATTCGACACTACACCATTGCCAAACCTGCTTTTCCCGTTTATGAGGGTGGTTTAACCCAGCATCAATTACTACAGGTATTGGATTATATCCACGAACATCTCCATGAGGATATCAACCTGGCAACTCTGGCGGCGCTTCTCAACATTAGCCAGTTCCATTTCAGCCACCAGTTCAAGCAGTCGATTGGAATTACCCCGTATCAATATCTGCTCCAGCAGCGGATTGAACGCGCGAAACAGTTGTTAAAAGGGAGTGATCGCCCGATTACAGACATTGCATTTTCATGTGGATTCAGCAGCCACAGTCATCTCAGCAGGCAGTTTCGGCAGCTCACAGGCATGACACCAAAAGCATATCGGCTCCATTAGGTGAGGGACTTGCAATAAAATAAAACCCCAATTTTAGTTTGGCGGGGCGGGGGCGCCCCCCACCAAAAATAGGGGTTTTGTATCACCCAAAA
>JBIKWV010001034.1:0-2547 GCA_044356135.1 Elainellaceae cyanobacterium | reverse complement strand
CGGTGAACTTGACAGCATTAGAGAGAACATTGAGGATAATTTGCTTCAGCCGCGCCGGATCTGCTCGTACCAGCATCGGCGTAGACAGGTCGGGCACCGTCAGGCGCAGGTTCTTACGCTGAATTTCGACTGACTGTAGCTCAATCACTTCCCGTAGCGTCTGACCCAGATTGACGGTTTCCATAAACAGGCGAATTTTGCCCTGTTCAATCCCGCGAATATCCAGCAGGTCATTGATAATTTTCAGCAGGTGAATTGCAGCTTTGTCCGCCTGCTTGAGCAGGTCCAGTTCCTCTTCCCGACTATCGCAGTAGCCATCCTGCACCAGCCGCAGACACCCGATGATCGCATTGAGCGGGGTTCTCAGCTCATGGGAGGTGGTCGCCAAGAATTCACTCTTCAACTGGTTGGCGGCTTCTGCCTCCTGCCATGCCGCCTCCAGCTCTCGTGCCCGCTCCTCCAGGCGGTTCACCATCAAATCCAGGACGACTGCCAACTGGTTCAGCTCTCGGACTCTAAAGTTTTTGGGCGCATTTTGCTGGAGACTGCGCTTGTGGATCTCCCGTGCATAACGACCGAGCTTCTCAATCGGCAGCGCCAGATCACGAGCCATGTAAAGCATGCCCAGCAGATGGGCCACCAGCAATCCACCCGTCAGCACCAGCAGCACCTGGGTAATCGACGAAAGACCTGCGAGTGCATGTTTGGTGGGAGCAACGGCCATCACTGTCCAGACACGTCCCTCGGAAGCGCTGGTGGCGACCTTAATTGGACTGTAGCCTACGAGCCATTCGGTATTGTCCCCGTCAAAATTCTCCAGGTTCAGAGTGCCAGATTTCCCCTGCTGGGCATTCCTGAGAATTTCTTCATAACGCAGGTAGTCTGGCTCACGTGAGATACTTCGCCCCACGCGATCGCGCAGCGGATGCGCCAGAATCTTCCCATCATTGTCCACAATCACTGTGTAGCCCAGGAACGACCAGGGGTCAGCATTTTCCCGTTGTTTCAGCACCGACTGGGCACTGAGACTGTAGCCAATCTTTCCCCGGAAGTCGTAAATCGGAACGCTCAACACCACATCAAGCTGGCTGCTCAAATTTTGCTGTGGAGCGCGGCGCTGCGGATTAACACTGAGGGTGTGCAGCTTAAACTGGTCCTTGAAGTCTTCAAGTCCCCGATCCTCACCCCGCTCCCAGCGGTGGTTTTTCTCCTGGGCAATCGGCTGCTTGCCGCAGGTACTGGCGATCATTCGCTGAGTTTCTAATTCGGTGAGCTGTAGACACCGAATATTGGGCATTTGCCGTGAAGCCAGGTTGAGAAAACGATTTGCGGAGGTCGCGGAACCATATTTTAAGACCTCCGTCTGACTGGCGATCGCCAACGCCACCTGGAGCGATTGAATTGAAGAAGAGACTGCATCCGCTTTGCGTACTGCACTCTGAGTCAAATTTTGCTGTGCTGTGTAGAGCAGGCTGCTGCGAGCCTTGTGCAACGTAACGGCTACACCCAGAAGCAGCACCGGAATGCTAAACAGGAGGATTCGCGTCAGTAACAGGCGGCGAAATGAGGATTGGCCCAGGATAGGCATAGGCGGAGGGAATACGCGTAACCTACTTTAAAACATTAATAGTTCCATCGTGGGGTGCTGCGTATACACCAATAGATGGAGAGTGAACTTGTTTAATTCTTCATGCAGATGAAGACTGAGTGAGGGGATCCCCGGTTTGCCAGGGGCGACTGCGTGTAGGAGGAGAAATGCGACCCTGGGTAGTGGTGGTGCTGGCGATGAGTGCAGATGGGAAGATTGCCGACCGGGATCGATCGCCTGCCCGGTTTGGATCGGAACGCGACCGGGGGCATCTGGAGACGCAGATGGCTGGGGTGGATGGTGTGCTATTTGGGGCGGGGACGTTGCGGGCCTACGGAACCACACTGCCCGTGACAAACCCAGAACTACTTCAGCAGCGACGATCCCAGGGAAAGCCAGAACAGCCTGTCCATGTTGTTGTCTCCCGGAGTGGGAAACTGGATCCCAATCTACGCTTTTTTCGACAGGGGGTGCCCCGATGGCTGCTGACTTCAGCGACTGGATCACAACGCTGGCAGGGGGAGGCAGCGTTTGAACAGGTGATTGTGGTGCCAGACGGAGACGATGGACTGAACGGGGCGATCGCCCTGGCAAACCTGTACCAGATGGGTCTGAAACGGTTGGCGGTAACGGGCGGAGGGAAACTGGTTGCATCCCTGATGGCGATAGGTGCAATCGATGAACTGTGGCTGACGGTGTGTCCACTGCTATTGGGGGGAGTGACTGCGCCAACTCCTGTGGAGGGAAGCGGACTACTGGTGGCGATCGCTCCCCGACTGAACCTGTTATCGGTAGAGCAGATCGAGAACGAAGTCTTTTTGCATTACCGAGTGATCTAAACCCATCAGCGGCAGGGGTACGGCACAGAGCAAAAGTATCCGTTTTCGTTTGGCACGGCTTCGCCACGCCAAACGAAAACGGATGCTTTACAGCGCTTTGCAAGCGCGTCTGGTACAGAG
>JBIKWV010001033.1:0-2551 GCA_044356135.1 Elainellaceae cyanobacterium | reverse complement strand
GCCGCGCCAAGCTAAAACTGGGATTTTATTTTATGGCAAGTCCCTTAATAGAGTTGCCAGGACTGATGACAGTGCCAGGTGCGATCTCTTTGAGATACCTGCAAGGGGTCGCTCCTCCGTTGATAGAATCGCACTTCCCATTCAACAGGAACCTCCGGCTGAATCAATTGACAAGCCAGTTCAGCCAGGGGAGTTGCCTGTTCTGACTGGAATTCGTAGGCAAGGCTGAGGTGCAACCAGGTTTTGAGCCGCAGATTATTGGAACGGGTGGGAGACTGGGCCAGGGTGGCAAAATCGGCAATTCGCTGCTTGAGCCAGTCGGATTGCAGTTCCAAACCGTGCCAGTCAGGGCGGAATGCCATTTGGGTGATGGTGATGACCGGGTGCGGGTAAGGCTGGGACCGGGTAAGGACGCGATCGAGCGCCTGGAGATAGACGGGAATGGCGGCCTCTACATCCCGGAAAAATCCGGTGAGTGTGCAGTGGGGCATATAGTGGTGGGCGGCGTTTTTGCCTACCCGTTGCTGGCTTTGCTCAAAGTACTGTTCCAGTTGTTCCGCCAGTTCACCGATTGGGCAGGCGTACACAATCAATTCAGTCATTGATAATTGAGCTGTCATACCGGGCGGTAGCGGGCAACTTCTCGTCCCTCGATGTAGACAGAGGCGATCGCCGATGGGAGTGAATCTCCTGGCTGAATCAGCAGAAAATCGGCATCCAGCCCCAGTGAAACGGAGCCTTTGCGATCGCCAATTTTCGCCGCCCGCGCCGGATGGGTTGAGACCCGTTGCCATGCCTGTTCAAACGGCAGCAAGCCCATTTGCGCCAGCTTGAACGGGGCATGGAACAGAGACGGGTAGTGATAGTCGGAGCAAAGACAATCCACCACACCCGCCTGGACTGCATCGGCAACGCTCATATAGCCAACATGGGAACCGCCGCGTACCAGATTGGGTGCGCCCATTAATACGGCTGCGCCAAAAGCCTGGGACTGGGCTGCCAGTTCAAGCGAGGCGGGAAATTCTGAGATGGATACCTGTCGTCTGGCGCTGATCTGCACCATTTCCTCGGTTTCATCGTCGTGGGTGGCAACGGGAATGTTGCGCTGGTGTGCCAGACTGACCAGGTGTTCAAATTGCTGGAGTCCTTCGTCCTGGCGGGCGATCGCTGCCTCAATCAGGGCGCGAATTTCGGTGGGGGAGAGTTTGATGCGCTGCTGCAAGCCTTTGGTGTAGCGAACCAGCGTTTCTTCATCGGTGGAGGGAGGCAGATGGTTGTTCAGGGATAAAAGCTGGATTTTTCCGGCTTCTATCCAGTCACGCAGTTCATCGTGGTCTGCCGTATTTGCCTGTTCATGGCGGATGTGAATCAGGCTATTGGCCTGGAGTTGGGGGTTATTCTCAACGGCCTGAATGATTTGTCTTACGGTCGCTCGACTGCGCAAACCGGGCTCAAAGGAATCGGTAATCGAGTAATAGAAAGTAGTGATGCCGTTTGCCAGCAGGGTGCGATCGTTCTCCAGAATGGCCATTTCGATGGGAAACGCAACACCGGGACGAGGACAGATCATCCGCTCGAAGGCATCGCCGTGGATATCGACAATTCCGGGTAAAAGCTGGAGACCTGTGACATCGATTGAGACAAAGCCACTGGGTTTCAGCGCCTGATCAATCTGGATAAACCTGCCATCTTCTACCAGCACGGTAGCATCGGGTAGCCAACCGTTGGGGGTCAACACGTCTGCACCCTGAAGGGCAATTTTGCGCATTGTTTCAATGGCTTGTGATTCCTTCATTCAGAACACCTCAGGCAAATCGTTTTCCTTCTCGGATCACTGCCGTCAAGCGGGGCACTACGCCATCGTCATGAACGGTAATCAGGTCTGCCCGCTTGCCAACTTCCAGACTGCCGCGATCGCCCTCCAGCCCGATTGCCCTCGCCGGATTCAGCGTACACAGGCGCATCACCTGATACAGCGGTTGTTCTGTCTGCCGTACAACCAGAAATAGGGCCTGGAGCAGGCTGTGGGGAACATAATCCGAAGAAATAATATCAACCATCTGCCGCTCCACCAGATCCATTGCCGAAATATTACCGGAATGTGATCCGCCCAGCACCAGATTCGGGGCACCCATTAAAATCTGGAGTCCCAGTTGGCGTGCAGCTTTGGCGGCATCCAGCGTGGTGGGGAATTCAGCGATCGTGGCTCCGCTGGCAACCGCCTCCTGCACATGCTCAACGGTCGCATCATCATGGCTGGCAAGGGAGATGTTTTGAGCCTGAAGAAGTTCCACCAGGAATTGTCGATTCTGTTCGGCGTAGCGTTTCTGGTTCTCAAGCCGATCCTGAATGAACGCATCCATCTGAGCACTGGTAATTCCATGTTTGCCAATGTAGTAGTCTCGATACTTCCCCAGGTTGACATACTGCCGTTGACCCGGTGTGTGATCCATCAGTGAAACCAGCACCAGCAATGGATGGTCAGCATATTGTTCGGCAATTTTGTAAACATGCTCATATCCCAGCTCACAGCGCAGATGCAGGCGATGAT
>JBIKWV010001032.1:0-2557 GCA_044356135.1 Elainellaceae cyanobacterium | reverse complement strand
TGGCGAATGCCCCAAAGCCGAGCTGCGCGAAGCAGGGTTACAGGTGGTTGAGGCATACGACGTGATCGAGAAAGTTGCCCGCGAGTTCTACGACGAACACATTTTGAAACCCTAGTTTATTGAATGGCGCATCAGCGCCATTCAATAAACTACTCAAGGAGCGGAGCCATGTCCTACACCATCACCAGTCAATGTATTTCGTGTAGTCGCTGTCTTCCCAGTTGCCCGACTGGAGCGATTCAGCAGGAAGGAAATGTTTTCTGGATTGAGTCGGGTCTATGTAATAACTGCGTTGGATTCTATAGCGTTCCCCAGTGCGTGTCCACCTGTCCCACGAATAGCGGCTGTATCCCTGATGTGCAGGAATTTTGGGGACGCTGGTTTGAGAAATATAACCGTCTGGTTTCGCGTCTTCATCACTCTGAGAAAACTGCCTACTGGGAACAGTGGTTTGACACCTATTCTCAGCGGGTAGCGGCTCAGGTGCAGAAGCAAATGGTTTGACAGGCAATTCCCGGAGATCCTCAACAATGACAGTGATTTATCTGGACAATAACGCAACGACAAAAGTTGATCCAGCAGTGCTGGATGCCATGTTACCCTACCTCACCGAATTCTACGGTAACCCCTCTTCGATGCATTCCTTTGGAGGACAGGTGGGCAAAGCACTGAAAGAAGCACGGGAGCATGTGGCTGCTTTGTTTGGTGCGAATGATGCCTCGGAAGTCATCTTCAACAGTTGCGGTACTGAAGGGAATAACACCGCAATTCGTGCTGCCCTTGCAGCAAACCCCGATCGCCGCCACATTATCACAACCCAGGTGGAACACCCCTGCATTCTGAATGTGTGCAAGCAGCTAGAGAAGCAAGGATATACGGTTACATACTTATCGGTTGATCGCAACGGTTTGCTGGATCTGATGGAACTGGAAGCCGCGATTACCGGAAATACGGCGCTGGTCACCACCATGTACGCCAATAACGAAACGGGCGTTGTATTCCCGATTGAACAGGTAGGGGCGATCGCCAAAGAATATGGTGCCACCTTCCACGTCGATGCCGTCCAGGTCGCCGGAAAACTGCCCCTGAATATGAAGACCAGCACCGTGGACATGATGACTATCTCCGGTCACAAACTCCACGCTCCCAAAGGGGTGGGTGCGCTATATGTGCGCAAAGGCTATCGCTTCCGTCCCTTTCTCCTGGGTGGACATCAGGAGCGCGGTCGCAGAGCAGGCACCGAGAACGTGGCAGGTATCATTGGACTCGGAAAAGCCGCTGAGATTGCTAATTTTGAATTGAAGTATCTGGGACGGGAAGAACGGTTGCGCGATCGCCTGGAAAACGGCATTCTCTCCAACATTCCCAACACAGAAGTCAACGGACACAAGAAACAGCGTCTACCCAACACGACCAACATTGGTTTCAAGTACATCGAAGGTGAAGCGATTCTGCTCTCCCTCAACCAGTATGGTGTGTGCGCCTCCAGTGGTTCTGCCTGCACCTCTGGCTCCCTGGAACCCTCCCACGTTCTGCGGGCAATGGGCTTACCTTACACGATTCTGCACGGTTCAATCCGCTTCAGCCTGTCTCGTTTCACGACCGAAGCAGAAATCGATCGCGTTCTCGAACTGATGCCTGGAATTGTCGAACGCCTGCGGGCCATGTCGCCCTTCAACAGCGATGAGGCCGATTGGCTTCAGGATCGCGAAGAAGCAGTCGTTGGACGTAATTAATCGATGCGAAGCATCGATTAATTACAAAAAATATCCTCCACCTCTAACCAACCGCCATGTGGGACTATACCGACAAAGTAATGGAACTCTTCTACAACCCCCAGAATCAGGGCGCGATAGAAGATGCGAACGAAGAAGGAATTGCAACGGTTTTCGGCGAAGTGGGCAGTATTGCCTGCGGTGATGCGCTGAGACTGCATCTTAAGATTAGCGTGGCTGAAGATCGAATCCTGGATTCGCGGTTCCAGACGTTTGGATGTACGAGTGCGATCGCATCCTCATCAGCGTTAACCGAAATGATTAAAGGTCTAACTTTAGATGAAGCGCTGAACGTTAGCAATAAAGATATCGCAGAGTATCTCGGTGGACTGCCCGAAGCAAAAATGCACTGTTCCGTTATGGGTCAGGAAGCGTTAGAAGCCGCAATCTTTAAGTATCGTGGAATCGAAGTCGAACACCACGAAGATGACGACGGTGCGCTCATCTGTGAATGCTTTGGTGTGAGTGAGCCACGCATTCGTCGGGTTGTGATTGAGAACAATCTGATTACGCCCGAAGAGGTGATGCACTACGTCAAGGCAGGTGGTGGCTGCGGTTCCTGCCTCTCGAAGATCGAAGACATCATTATCGAGGTTCAGAATGAACAGGCTGCCATGCCTGCCAAACTGGCGGCAGAGATTGCCGTCTCTCAAGAAAAGGCTCAACGTCCGCTGACTACTGTTCAAAAGATCGCCCTGATCCAACAGGTTCTCGCCGAAGAGGTCCGTCCCGTATTGCTGGCCGACGGTGGTGATGTCGAACTGTTCGATGTGGATGGCGAT
>JBIKWV010001031.1:0-2558 GCA_044356135.1 Elainellaceae cyanobacterium | reverse complement strand
AAACCTTTATTTACAAATCAACTCTAATTGTTTTTGAGAGAGGCCCGACTTCGCCGCACCTCTCTCAAAAACAATTCGGTTTTATTTAATTCGCGATCCTAAGAACAGCAATGTAGCGATCGATCGCATGATCCTTAAACCGCTGCGAGACGAAGTTAAGGCTAAATCGTTTCCCAATCCGCACTTCTTTGTCTACCGCACGGTAACCCTGCCACCACCGGGGCAATGCAGGCACCAGATCCATCCCGTTGACAATGCGATAGCTATCAGGGACTCGTTTGTTGAAGGAATCCTGAAATCCATCATTACCCACCTTTGGTGCACCGTAGGTGTAAGCTTCGATTGTGACCTTCTCAGAAAAATTGTATTGAATATCTATGGCGCAGAGTGTTGCGAGCGCTCCACCCAGACTATGTCCGGTTGCAACGACACTTGAAACCGCACTGTTGCTAATGTAAGCATGAATCTGGTCACGCACTGCAAAGTACGCGGTGACAAACCCTCTGTGCATTAATGCCCCCGAAGCACTGGGTTCGCCGTAGGGGTATACCTTATCCTGTGGCTCGATGATCAGTTCACGGATGACCTGTTTTTCAAATTGGGCGCGCTCCAGTGCAGTATTAAAATCCGTTTCCCAATCCTCAGAAGATTCACTTCCCCTAAATACAATGGTTGCTGCTGAGTCTTCCAACACAATGGCGCATTGGGTATCGGTTTGGGGATCACTGATCAGAACTGGGGTTTCAGTTACGCCATCAAATCGAATGTCACTAAAGTTTTCATACACTTTCTGACAAAGAATAGCATTCCGCAAAGCTTTTGAATAATCGATTGGCATGGTCACTCCTGATCACAGTACGGATAAGTACTGGAGTTTTGACTATTTTTCCTATGATGCCGCGAAATGCTCTCGTAAAGAGCGTTTCACGGCATACAGCGCTTTGCGCTGAGATAAAACCAAAGTTTTTGTTGAGAACCGCGCGGAGCGCGGTTCTCAACAAAACTTTGTACCACACGCGCTTGCAAAGCGCTGTATTTGGTTCTAGCGCTGATTTTCCCTGAAACGCTGACTGAGTGACATTTCAGGGAAATCGACGCGATTCAGTCAAAAGTCCAGTAAAGTGCTGACATCGGCGCTGATGTATTTTAGCAATGGCAAACCATAACCTTCAAAAGCCTCCTTTCGGTAAACTCAGCAAAAATCTCTCTCGACGATCTGCCACACCCCCTGTCAGGCGGATTCTGGGAGCATCGGGCAGACCGAGAGTGAGGCGATTGGGAGATAGCTCAACGCGGTGGCGCGATTTATACCACGTCATGCTCACCCTTCCCTGGCTGGGCTTTTTGGGGCTGATCGCGCTTCTGTATGTTGGCTTGAATGCGCTATTCGCCCTGGCCTACTTGCTGGTTCCCGGCAGTATTGCGGGTGCCGCCCCCGGTTCCTTCTCCGATGCATTCTTCTTCAGCGTGCAAACAATGGCCACCATTGGCTACGGAGTGATGTCTCCCCAAACCCTGTATGCCCACACTCTGGTGGCGATCGAAGCCCTGGTGGGGTTGCTGGGGGTAGCGATGGCGACGGGGCTGATGTTTTCCCGATTTTCTCGTCCAACAGCGCGAGTTTTGTTTAGCCGGGTGGCGGTAGTCTCCCCCTACAACGGCATACCAACGCTCATCTTCAGGGCTGCAAACCAGCGCCACAACCAGATTCTGGAAGCCCAGGTGCAGTTAGCCCTGGTGCGCGATGAGGTGAGCACTGAAGGGATAACCATGCGGCGGTTTTATGATTTAAAGCTGCTGCGATCGCGCACCCCCATTTTCTTCCTGACGTGGACCATCATGCACCCGATCGACGAAGAAAGCCCCCTCTACGGTTTATCAGCGGAGGAACTGTGGGACAGCAATCTTGAAATTGTGGTGATTTTGACGGGACTGGACGAAAGCTTCTCGCAAACCATTCACGCCCGTCATTCCTTCATCGCCGAAGACATCCACTGGGGCAACCGATTCGTCGATATTCTCACTATTCTTCCCAATGGCGATCGTGCCGTTGACTACGGCAGATTTCATGACGTTACCCCCCACTAGTGGGTCATTTGGCATGGTCATTGCCATTCATTTTGTGGGACGGGCATCTTGCCCGTCTGGGCGGGCGAGACGCCCACCCCACAGAGGTATAGCTATGAGCAAAGCAAATGACCCATTAGTGGTTCGCCAAGCGAACTTTGCCTGCTTGAAAAACTTTGCCTGGTTCGTGTGGCGCGCGAAGCGCGCCACACGAACCAGGCAAAGTTTCTTTGGTGGACTACCAACACTCAGCGGCTTAAGTTTATAGCGCTTCGCGCCGGGATAAAGCACAGGTTTTTGTGAGAGAGCCGCACTCAGCGCAGCTCTCTCACAAAAACCTGTGCTGCACCAGACAGAGAACCCCTGCGTATATAACAGAGCTGCACTGATTGTTAAGGATTTTGTAACTCTTGTGTCTTCTTATGTGGCTAAGGTTGATACAGACAGAGAAGTGGGTATCGTAAATACTAAAGAAAATCTTAGGGCAGGAG
>JBIKWV010001070.1:0-2558 GCA_044356135.1 Elainellaceae cyanobacterium | reverse complement strand
CCATCCGACAGGTCGCCCCCAGCTTCGTACGCGTCCGTCGAGCGGCCAGGGTGCACATCATCCAGAGAGAAGACGACAGCGCTAGCCTTGCTTCCGGGCCATCTAGGCTCTGCCACGCACGAAATCGTATCTCCGTTCAAGGATGGGAGATGGTTGAATAATCCATCTGGGCGAGCGCCTGATAGGAATCGGGCAGCGGTGCTAGCGTCTCCTCTCTACCTCACGCTTTTTACCATCACGGTGGTTGGGAGTCGGCTAGCCCAGTATCTGGCTCCTGAGACACCAACATTCCGCGGGCATCCGCTCTCGATTTGGATCGCCATTCTGGGTAGCGGCACTGCCCTGTTGGCGGCAGTTGGTACCGGAAGACGTCGCCCGTGGCGCGGACCCACGAGAACCTCGGCAGCGATTCTCGTTACGCTAGCACTCGCTTGGGTGGCCTCGATGCTTCTGAGCATCCACCACAACGACAACTTCGCGCTGTCTGCCTTCATGCTCCCGGTTGCGCTGATTGCTCTCGTTCTGTGCTGGCCGAATTTGGACGAATTGCGGGCCACCTTGATCGTCTTCGCAGGTGTTGTGTTGGTCGCAGTGGCCGTTACCTTCGTTGCCCACTGGACGGGCCTGCGACCGTTCCGCGACGACTTCATGACAAGACTTCCGGTGTCGGTATTGGGGATGGACTATCGGTGGGAGTCGTTCTTCGGTGACGCGAACAACGCAGGGACGGCGATGGTCGCGGTTGGCCTCATCGGCCTCTACCGCGGACGCGCATGGGGCGCAGCCATGGCGAGCATGGCGGGATGTCTGTTGGTGCTCTCGCAATCACGGACCGCCATCGTCGCAGGAGTCGTGGGCGTGACCGTCTTCGTCATTCTTCGACTGCGGTGGCCATCAGGGCTCGGCCGCGGTTGGGGGTTCGCGTTGATCGTCCCGGCCTCGCTGGTCGCCATCCTTGTCGTGCTGGCGGACCCGAGCCTCAACGGTCGCGTACCGATCTGGGCCGAGTACCTGACGCTGTGGTCCACCCAGCCGATACTCGGGGTAGGGACCGTTGGCATTGAGGCGGAGGTACCTCGAATGACGGGGTTCGCTCAGGATGCGCACAGCGTTGTCTTCGACCCTCTCGTGCGGTATGGGCTCATAGCCGGCGGGACTTCTGTGCTGTGTCTAGCAGTCGTTGCTTTTCTCTGTTTCAGGTCACCCAGAGTGGCTGGTGGCCTTCCGGCATCTCTGGCAGCGGCAAGCCTCATCTGCTTCCTGACCTACACGACGTTCTCTTGGATGTACATGACTCTGTTTCTGTGGCCACTGCTTTTCGCGACCTTGTTGGCCAGCGAATCCGTTGCCGCGAGCAGACGGCAGATGGCGCCAAGTCGACCGGCCAGCCGTGAATCCGCGTAGATTAGGCACCGGACAATCAGCATCCGGGAGTGTGAGTTCGTCCCGCTCTACTCTGCGGGCCTTCGCCATGGGAGGACTCGGCAATCAAATCTTCCAGTTGGCCGCCCTGTGGGCGTTGTCACGCCGGTGGCACCTGAGTCCCGTCATCGATGTCGACTGGTACCGGGATTACCCACAGCGAGACTTCTGGCTCGATCGGGTCATCGACCTGGATGCACTTGGCGTAGGGGTGAAGACAACCCCTCGTGCGCTCAATCCTTCAATGCTGGTATCGGCCAGGTGGACCCTTCGACGAAGGATGCCGCTACCCACGAAGTTCATCGAGCACGGCCCGCGATACGATGAACGCATCTTCGAGGCCCGTAACGTGCGGACAATTGTCGGACACTTTCAGTCCTTCCGCTACTTCTCCGATGACCTCGACTGGTTTCTGGCTCACCTTCATGTGGGCTTGGAAGCCTTCGCCCTCCAAGGCGCCTCGCAGGGGTCACGGAAGGCAACGGTCGCGCTTCACTTGCGGTTCGGGGACTACTTGACGCCAGACAATCTGGCCATCTACGGGCCAACGCCGGTCGCCTATGTGGCTCGCGCACTAGGCCTGGTCCGCGCTTGGGAGGATCGGCTTCCCGACGTCGTAGTCTTCACGGACGAGCACGATCGCGCAGCGGACACGATCGATCGCTCGCTAGGGACCCTCGGCAACTTCACCCTCTCGAATGAGGCGTCCCCGCCGGTGGACCTTCTTCGCATGTCCGAGTCCAAGTACCTGGTGATGGCCAACAGCTCGATGAGTTGGTGGGCGGCCGCTCTGGCTGATGCAAGGGGCGGACAAGTGTTCTTCCCACGACCATGGACTTTCCATCCGCCATACGATGGCTGCGACTTGGCGCGCCCGGGTTGGCACGTCCTTGATCGATAGAATGTCCGAATGCGTGTAGTGATCCTGGCGGGTGGCCGTGGCACGCGCCTCGCTGAGCACACCCACCTGATTCCGAAGCCCATGGTCTCCGTAGGTGGGCGTCCAATTCTTTGGCACATCATGAGTCGTTACGCACAATTTGGATTGACTGACTTCGTCATTGCTCTGGGGTATAAGGGGCAGGTCATCAAGGACTACTTTCTCCACTACCGCACGCAGACGGATGACATGGAGG
>JBIKWV010001030.1:0-2559 GCA_044356135.1 Elainellaceae cyanobacterium | reverse complement strand
AGCGAACTTTGCCTGGTTGAAAAACTTTGCCTGGTTAGTGTGGCGCGCGAAGCGCGCCACACTAACCAGGCAAAGTTTCTTTGGTGAACTACTAGTGTTGCAAGTACTAAATTTTGCAACATAAGGGGTTTGGGGGCTTCGCCCCCAAGCAGGGTCACACCCGCTGCCCCCTCAAGGGGGATTCACCCCTGCACCCCTTGCAAAACTATTTATTCGCTGCACTAGAGCGAGAAACTCAATATGCCGCGAAACGCTCTCTATGCAGGCGTTTCATGCCGTTGCAGGGGAAATAAGTCAAAACTCCAGGTCTAGATGTGACCACCGAGAAATACTGGCAGTCTGCTCCTCATTTCTACGTGCATTCGCTCTAAGCGTTTCGCAGAGAAAATCTTTAGACTCGTCTGGTACTGCTGCAAAAGCGTTCCACATTCCAGCTTCTCCCAGGTCCTGATGTTCCAAAAGTTTCTCGTCATCATTGCAGGAATTGCCTCTACAACAGCCATTGCGATAGCAGGGACTGAAGCTGCGTTTGCAGGTGGTTCAGCCAAGAATATTGCAGCGATTACAGCGGCGATCGCCCCGGCAGAGCTTCTAACCTCCCCCCTGGAGCCAGAAGACATCGCTACTAAACGATTGCAGCCGGAATCTCAAGGAGAAACTTCATGGAGCACAGAATTTTCTACTCCCATGCTCCAGGTTCATGAGTTAGAAGCAGAAATACACGCCGTGGCATCAACACAGGCGAGACCACAAGCTCCAACGTTTGTCACTGTTTATGAATTGAACGAGAACAGTCCAGAACGATCAAACGAGTCACCACCGCTTGCTGCCCCCACGTCGATTGGCGCTACCATGACACCGCAAACGGCAACGCCAGCGGTTTATCCACTTCAGGCAACCCTTCGCCCGATCGCAGCAGCCCGACAACGAGAATTTGAACTTCCTGCGGGGTATAGACCGCTATCTAACGGGGTCTATGTTCCAACGGAATGGAGCCATCCCACATCTGCAAGAGACAGGGATGCCCCTAACATGGGTACTGAAGTCAGGTCTGGGACTATCCCAGGGGCGACAGATGTGATCACAAATAATTTGACGATTCGCAGACCTGATCGCACGAGTGTTGCCTCAGTGGGGGCATTACCATCCTTTGCAGCCACGGCTTCCGCTTTCCCACGTTACCCTTTACCACGCATCACAAGCATCACCTCCTTCTACGGAATGCGAGGCAATCGTTTGCACGAAGGTGTAGATTTCGCTGTTCCAGTCGGCACTCCCGTGCTGGCTGCATTATCGGGGAGAGTCACCGAGGTTCAGTGGCTCAACGGTTATGGGCTAACGGTTATCCTGGAACACACAAACGGAACCACTTCGACACTGTACGCCCACCTATCAAGGGCGCTGGTGACCAGAGGAATGCAGGTACAACAGGGACAGGCGATCGCCCTCTCCGGCAACACCGGACGCAGTACTGGCCCTCATCTGCACTTTGAAATTCAGGAACGAGTCGCAGGCGGTAGATGGAGAGCGATTAATCTGAACAACATCGTTCGTCATAGCCAGCGGTTAAAAGAGCAGGGAATTCAGTTTGCGCAGGTTGGTACAGTCACAACAGCAACAGACCTGGCAGCAATCATGCGGGTGGCGGTTGTGGTTGATGGCTCTGCCCTGGCGATCGCGGGTTCCCACGGTTTGATTTTACGTAGCGTTCAAGGGGAAGTATTAAGCACGCTACCACAAATGCAGAACTTCTCTGTTTCGGCTCTGTCGGGTGTGCTCATTGTGGGCGATCGCTCAGGTAATCAGCACCTATCGCAGATGTTCTTTGTAGAGCCAGCACAACCCGGCGGACTGGTGGCGGTCAATCGCCGCTGGTATCGGGGGAGAGTTCTGGTGGGAATGCGTCCTGGTGGATTAATCGCAGTGAATTGGGTGGGCATGGAGGATTACTTAAAGTCAGTTGTGGGGAGTGAAATGATTCCGAGCTGGCCAATCCATGCGTTGAAAGCACAGGCGATCGCTGCCCGATCCTATGCCCTGGCCCACCGACTCAGACCCGCCAATCGCAACTGGTTTGACCTATTGAGTACGCCACGCCATCAGGCGTATCGAGGCGTCGAGGCCGAAACTCGATCCACCAACCAGGCGGTTACATTGACCAGAGGCATGATTCTGTCAGCAACACCTGCATTCATGCAGCAATATCGGCCCCATGCAGTGAATGGCGTCGTAGAAGCGCTGTACGCATCAACCCAGGACATTGTTAATGATGTTCACAACGGTTTTGGTCTGTCCCAGTGGGGGGCAGCATCGCTGGCACAGCAGGGAGATTCCTATTTGAGAATCCTGGGATTCTATTACCCAGAGACAGCGATCGTCAGAATTTATTGAAACACCAAACCAAATGTGGCGATCGCCCCAAATAAAACAACACCCGTAGGGGCGAAGCATTTGCGCGGACAATATCCCGCTTGCCCCAACACCCGATACGCAAATGCTGGTGTTGTTCTAGAAGTGTTGATGGTTTTGGTGGAAGCGGCGCGTTGCGCCGCTTCCACC
>JBIKWV010001028.1:0-2560 GCA_044356135.1 Elainellaceae cyanobacterium | reverse complement strand
TGGGGGCGGTGGGCGCGGCCACGCCGCGCCAAGCGCAACCTGGGATTTTATTAAACAGCAGATCCCTTACCTGCGATGATCGACTAATCAGACGTTACAGTGGAACGATAAACCTGTACAACCCTGTTGATTTTATTCTCACCATTACCAGGAACGAGGAATAAATGCCCGCTCTTCCCCTTCCATCCCTACCGAATGACCAGGAGATGCAGCGGGAAGCCATCGAGACTCTCGTTGATAACCTTGGAATCGCTAAAGCAGCGATATTCCTGGGCAACTTCCTGTGGCAGCCCACTGACTCCGTGCGCCTGAAAGACCAGCTTTTTGCAGGCGAAACCGTTGACAGCCTCTACGAGAAGATTCTGGAGTGGCGATCGCCCTCGACGGACTGAGTGCCCCTCAAGCCCTCCCTACAGCCTCGATCGCAGCTTCCAGAGCGATCGCCACATGGGTCCAGTGCGTCCCCCCCTGGCAGAACACGACGTAAGGCTCGCGCAATGGCCCATCGGCAGAAAACTCCGAGGTGCTGCCGTCAATAAAGGTGCCGCCCGCCATCACCAGCTTACTCTCGTACCCCGGCATCTCAGCGGGAATGGGGCTGAGGTAGGAGCCGATGGGTGAATACTCCTGGATCGCTTTGCAGAAGGCAATAATTTTTTCAGGAGAGCCAAGTTTAATTGCCTGAATGACATCCCGGCGTGGCGCTTCTGGCAGCGGATTCACGGGGTAGCCCAGTTCCTGAAACACCTTTGCCGTCAGGTGGTTGCCCTTTTTCGCCTCACCCACCATCTGCGGAGCCAGGAATAATCCCTGAAACAGCAGACGGTTCTGGTCAAAGGTTGCGCCTCCCTCACTGCCGATGCCGGGAGCCGTCAGGCGGCAGCAGGCTTTTTCCACCAGGTCGGCGCGTCCTGCCACATATCCGCCCGCTGTGACAATCGTGCCACCGGGGTTTTTGATCAGCGATCCGGCAATCAGGTCAGCTCCAACCGCAGGCGGCTCCCGGTCTTCGATAAATTCCCCGTAGCAGTTATCAACAAAGCAAACGGTGTCGGGGTTTTGCTGTTTGACCAGATGGATGATTTTTTCGATGTCGGCGATCGCCAGACTGCTGCGCCATGCATAACCGCACGATCGCTGGATCAGCACCATGCGGGTTTGAGGTCGGATGGCCGTGGCAAGCGCCTGCCAATCGATGGTTCCTTCCGGCGTCAGTTCGAGTTGACGGTAGGAGATGCCAAATTCCATCAGTGATCCCTGACCCGGTTCTCGCAGGCCAATCACCTCCTCCATCGTGTCGTAGGGTGCGCCTGCTACCGCCAGCAGTTCGTCTCCTGGGCGCAGCACGCCAAACAGGGCAGAGGCGATCGCATGGGTTCCCGATACAAACTGAATGCGCACAGCAGCGGCTTCTGCGCCCATGACCTCTGCGAACACCTGATCCAACACCTGTCGTCCCAGATCGTCATGACCATAGCCACTCACGCTGGAGAAATGATGCACTCCTACCTTGTGATGATGAAATGCTTTTAGGACTCGTGACAGATTTAGCTTGACCTGCGCGTCAATACCAGAAAAGATCGATAATAGCGACTGTTCTGCTGCTTGCAGCAGCGTACGGCTGTCCATTCGGGCTTCTTCCTGAAACTCTGTTGTGTTAAACAGTGGCGGGAGAACTGGTCTCAGGTCTCCCGTTTCGCTGTGAGCGGGCCAACTTAATCAAACTTCAACTGGGGTTTTTGATGCTAAAACCTCTGCTAGAGACGAAGTTGACCAGCATTGCTGCGGAGTTCAATTGTCGCGCAAATCTGACTTTATTAGGTTGAGACTTTTCATGACCACAACATCGGTAAAACTTCGCCCGCCCCTCGTCGCCTTTATGGTGGCGATCCATCTGGTGGCGCTGTTTGCCCTGCTTCCGGGAAATTTTAGTTGGGGAGCGATCGCCCTGGCCTTATTCCTTCACTGGCTCACTGGTGGCTTAGGAATTACGCTGGGCTGGCACCGCCTTGTTTCTCACCGCAGCTTTCAGGTGCCAAAGTGGCTGGAGTACGTGTTCGTCTTCTTCGGAACCCTGTCGATGCAGGGAGGGCCGATTGAGTGGATTGGACTACACCGACACCATCACGCCCACTCTGACCATGAATCTGACCACCATAACTCTGGTCGTGGTTTCTGGTGGAGCCATCTGGGCTGGATGCTGCACGATATTCCCGCCCGCACAGAGGTGCCCCGGCTGACTCAGGACATCAACAGCGATCCGGTTTATCGGTTTTTCCAGCGCTATTTCTTCCCGATTCAGGTGGTGTTTGCGGTTCTACTCTACCTGCTGGGGGGATGGCCATTTGTGGTCTGGGGCGTATTTGTCCGCATTGTTGTGGTCTACCACTGCACCTGGTTGGTAAACAGCGCCACCCACAAGTTCGGCTATCGCAGCTATGAGTCGGGCGATCGCTCCACCAACTGCTGGTGGGTCGCGCTGCTGACCTACGGTGAAGGCTGGCACAATAACCACCACGCTTTCCAGTACTCTGCCCGTCATGGACTGCGCTGGTGGGAA
>JBIKWV010001029.1:0-2560 GCA_044356135.1 Elainellaceae cyanobacterium | reverse complement strand
CTGACCCCCTTAAGGGGGAATCACCCCTGCACCCCGTACCTCCTCACCCGCACGGGAAGTGCAATAAGCGTGGATCAGTGTCAAAAGCAGCGCTAGCTCAGATGCTCTCACTACCCTTTCAACAGTCTTTGTCCTCAGCTCAGGGGGAAATTTCCCAGCCCCTGCGGGAAAACCGAACTCTGGTTCATGGCAAGCTTTGATAGGCTTGAGGTAAGAGCCTGATGGGAGTTTGTCCCAAAGTCTGGGCAATGATAAAAGAGGTTCTTGGAGGAGCAGGTCGATGGCAGCAACGGATTTCAAAGATTACTACAGCATTCTGGGGGTGAGTAAGAGCGCCGACCAGGATGAAATCAAGAAGACCTACCGAAAGCTGGCGCGGCAGTACCACCCCGACATGAATCCTGGTGACAAATCGGCGGAGGCCCGGTTTAAAGAAGTGACCGAAGCCTACGAGGTGCTGTCCGACCCCGATAAGCGCAAAAAATATGACCAGTTTGGGCAGTACTGGAAACAGGCCGGGGGATATGCACCTGGCGGCGCGCCCAACGTGGATTTTGGCGGATTTGACTTCAGCCAGTACGGCAGCTTCGATGACTTCATCAATGAGCTGCTGGGCAAATTTGGCGGTGCTGCCCCCGGTGGTTCACGCAGCTATTCCTACCGCACCAACACTGGCTATCCCGGTACAGGGGGATTTGGCGGGACTCCCTTTGACGATCGTGCATCGGGCAATTTTGACCTGGAATCCAGCCTGACCCTGAGCTGGCAGGAGGCGTTTCGGGGTGTTCAGAAGAAGCTGAGCCTGGGCAATGAGATTATTGACGTGCGCATTCCCCCCGGTGCAAAAGCAGGCAGCCGCATTCGAGTGCGAGGCAAGGGGCAGGTGAATCCCTACAGTCAGCAGCGGGGTGACCTGTATCTCAAAATCGACCTCAAGCCCCACCCATTCTTCAGATTTGAGGAGGGGGATAATTTGATTTGCGAAGTGCCGCTTGCCCCAGATGAAGCGGTTCTGGGCGCTTCGATCGAAGTGCCCACGCCCGAAGGCATGGTGACGATGAATGTTCCGGCAGGGGTGCGATCGGGACAAACCATGCGACTGCGGGGCAAGGGCTGGGTGAACCCCAAGGGAGGCCGGGGTGACCAGTTGGTCAAACTGATGATTGTGCCACCGAAGGAATTAAGCGCCGCAGAGCGAGAACTGTATGAAAAGATTCGCACCAATCGCACCATTGATCCCCGCAGTCATCTGAAGCAAATTAGTGCTTTGTAAGGAGATTTCCGCCAAAGAACATACCCGTAGCGGGGGAACCGCCCACACACCGCAGGTCATTGTCATTGGTGGACATCTCCTAAGCAGCCAGCACACGCGAACGAATTATCGAAAAGCGGTTTGCCCCATCAGCAGGCAGACCGCTTTGAGGCTTTCTACCCTGCGAAACTGACAAAAAAGTAAAATTCCGGGAAGATTGAGTGTATTCTCGATTCAGCATGACAAAATAAATTTTTCAAGGTTCGTTTTTACTGCTTTAAAGATTGATTGTTAACCGATTGGGTTCAGCGCGTTGTGCATCGACCCATGTTTTCAGAGTGTGTGATGTCATCCAGGAGTGAACCATGTCTGCTGCGCTCAAACCTGTTCCCCGCCCGCCACAACGCGCCCAGTCCAATTTGCAGCGGGTAGATGCACTGGCCTTGCGCGATCGCCCCACAGAACTCCGCCCCACTCCAACCGGGCAGTTGACGCGCTTCCCTTCTCGTGCAGAGCTGGTTCACCGCAAGCAACCGGAAACCAAACTCCAACCCGGTCGTCGGAGCATGGGCAACATGACACCTGCCTCTAGAGGAACGGCGAAAAAACCGCCGCATCGCGCTACTGCGGTGCGATCGCTCCCCACCACTCAAACCGCTCCCAACTGGCTCAAGCTGCTGCTGGTATTACAGCAGACCTCCGGGCCTTTGGCCCTGTCTCTGGTCACAGCAGCCCTGGTGGTTTACGGCTGGACAGTTCATGTACAGCAGATCTGGAGCAGTAATTTTCACCAGTTAGAAAGACTCCAGCAGCAGGAGCGCAATCTGACCACCTACGGCCAGATGGTCAATCACCAGATTGCCAAACAGGCTGAAACCCCTGAGGCAAACCTGACCCTACCGGGACCGCAAAACACAATTTTTCTGGAACCGCCGCCGCCCCAGCCTGCACCTCTGGCTCAGCCACAAAACGTTCCAGCAGTGGCGGCTCCCGTTGAAGTGAAAGCACCAATGGGATACTAAGTTTTTTTACTGTGCCCGTTTGAATCACCCTGTCTTCGCTTCTCCCCATGCCAGCCTCCGCTCCCCCCCCTCCGGACAAACGCCGTCCGCCCCGGCCTCCTGCCAAACGGCCGCTCCAGGCATTGCCATCCCGTCGAGTTACAGGGTCTGCACGGGGCGATCGCCGTCCCCCCAAAGGCCAACCGACCCTGCGTCCGAAAGTTGGGGCAGGGCCGCAAAACTGGTCACGGCTGATCATCGTATGGGGAGTGCTGATATTGGGGATGGTGCTGCTGGCCATCAATCT
>JBIKWV010001027.1:0-2561 GCA_044356135.1 Elainellaceae cyanobacterium | reverse complement strand
GCTAAAACAAAACATGCCGCGAAACGCTCTCGCAGAGAGCGTTTCGCGGCATCGCAGAAAAAATAGTCAAAAGTCCAGTACTTATTTAGTAATTTCGGGGTATTGAACCCCTCAATTGCCGATTCAATCCCTCCCTACCGCGTAGGCAGATGGGGTATCTCGGAGGCTTAGATGATGCGATTCCCAAATTGAAGGGGCATACTTACGAATGTCCCCCGAAGCCCATCCAGATTTATGCTCATGGAGAATCCGTCAGAATCTCTCGAACGATTGCGCAAGCTGTTCGATGATGCGCCTTACCCTCGGATGCCGCTGGATTACACGCCACGGAATGAGGGCAATTTTATGTTCATGCATAGCATGGTCACTGCCTTTTATGTGCGCGATCGCCGCGTTATTGACACACAAGGCAAGGTCATCCTGGATGCGGGCTGTGGAACAGGATATAAAGCGCTGGCACTGGCAGAGGCCAACCCCGGTGCAAAGATTGTTGGCGTTGACCTGTCGGAAGAATCCGTCAAGCTGGCCCGTAAGCGATTGGAGTACCACGGTTTTTCCAACGTCGAATTCCATGCAATGCCGCTGGAGGACGTGCCGCAGTTGGGACACACCTATGACTACATCAACTGCGATGAGGTGCTGTACCTGGTGCCGGATCCACTTCTGGCGATGCAGGCGATGCAGTCGGTGCTGCACCCGGACGGTCTGATTCGAGCGAATCTGCACAGCCTCTACCAGCGTCAGCCGATGCTGCGGGCGCAGGAAGCATTTCGCCTGTTGGGCATGATGGATTGCCCCAAGGATGAACGGGTCAAGCGAACCATTGATATCATGCACGCACTCAAACCGGGGGTCACCCTCAAGGCCAGAACCTGGGGTTCCGTGTATGAAGGGCCGGAGGGTGATGGTCAACTGCTGGCCAACTACCTGCTGGATGGGGATAAGGGCTTCACCGTGCCCCAGACCATTGATCTGTTAGAGACAGCAGGACTGGAACTGGTCAGTATGGTGAACTGGCGTTCCTGGGAGGTGACCGATTTGTTCCAGGATCCGGAGAATCTGCCTGCCCTCTGGGGTATGAGCCTGATGGACATCGAACTGCGCGATCGCCTACATCTGTACGAGCTACTCCATCCCAACAGTCGCCTGCTCGACTTCTGGTGCGGTCATCCCAACCGCAGCAATCCCGCCCCACCGCTGGAATATTGGGAGGAGTCAGATTGGCAGACCGCAAAGGTACATCTGCATCCACAACTGCGGACTCCACAGGTTAAAGAAAAGTTTTTGTCCTGTTTGGCGGAAGGTGAACCGTTTGAATTCACGCGCTTTCTTGATATTCCCGCTGCCGCAACAGTACAGCTTCAGGGTGCAACTGCTGCTGCCCTGTTGCCCCTTTGGGAAGCGCCTCAATCCCTGCAAACCTTAGCAGATCGATATTTCAAACTGCATCCTGTCAATTTGCTGACTCTGGAGACCCTGACCCCCAGTGACGCAATTGAGGGGATGCGAGCAGCACTGACCGAACTGGAAATTTTTCTTTACGTTCTCATTGAACCAACCCCCTGACACCCATGCAACTCCAGACTGAGTCCCTCGAAAAACTCCGCCAGCTCTTTGATGACGCTCCTTATCCCCGCGTTCCCCTCGAACAGACCCCCCGCGAAGACTGGGAAATGCTGTTCATTCACAGCCTGACAACCGCTTTCTACCTGCGCGATCGCCGTGTCGTTGCGCCTCAAGGCAAAGTGATTCTGGATGCAGGATGTGGCAGTGGTTATAAGGCATTGATGCTGGCGGTGGCAAACCCCGGTGCCCGAATTGTCGGTGTTGACCTGTCAGAAGCTTCCGTTGATCTGGCGCGCAAACGGTTGAAACACCACGGATTGACGAACGTTGAGTTTCACGCAATGGCGATCGAGGAACTGCCCCGACTGGGACAAACGTTTGACTACATCAACTGCGATGAAACCCTGTACCTGCTGCCCGATCCGCTACTCGGCCTGCAGGTGATGACATCCGTTCTCAAACCGGATGGCATTCTGCGCATCAATCTCCACAACACACACCAGCGTCAGCCCTACTACTGTGCCCAGGAACTATTTGGCCTGATGGGGCTGATGGATGCTCCGGTAGAGATGCGCATTCCCATGACGATCGAGGCAGTGCAGGCGCTGAAGCCCAATGTGCTCCTGAGAGCCACCACCTGGAATGAAACCTATGAGCGTGATGAATCGGCGCTACTGGCCAATCACCTGCTCGATGGCGATAAGGGATTTACCATTCCCAAAATGTTTGAATTACTGGATGCTGCTGGCCTGGACCTGATTCGCATGGTGAACTGGTCACACTGGGAGTTCACTGATCTGTTTCAGCAACCGGAGCAGGTCGCGGAGCTGTTGGGGGAGCAAGCAGAGACACTAAGCCAGCGAGATCGACTTCACATATATGAACTGTTACATCCCGTCAATCGGCTCATGGACTTTTGGTGTACACCGAACGCGAATCATGAGACTGCCCTGTCCCCCGATGGCTGGCAGCCCTCCGATTGGCAGAAAGCCCTG
>JBIKWV010001053.1:0-2562 GCA_044356135.1 Elainellaceae cyanobacterium | reverse complement strand
CTGGAAGCGTCAGATCAACCACCTCCGAGCCACCATCCGTCACACACACTCGTAGCGAAGATGCCTTGAACAGCGGGCCACTGGCCTGAATAGGCTTGATTGGCGTATTTTCAGACACACCCATAAACTGAACGAGCGTTTGGCACTGCTGCTCCCACGGCCACCAGATCTTGGCCACAGGAATAGCAGCATCGAGAACTTTCAGCGCATGATGCCATCCCTGAAACGTCCGCATAAGATAAAGAAACCAGGGAGGACCAGCGGTTCGAAACCACCACTTGTCAGAACCAAGAATGTCATCCATCTGCTCCTGAAGCCGCCAGTTTTTTGCCACCCACGACCCATCGGTCAAAAACGGCGCGAGCAGCCCTTGGCTCAAAATCAAGAGCTTCGTTGCAATGGGTTCCAGATGCTTTGCCGAAAAACCCAGAGTCGTAAGCGCGGACCAGACCGCGTTGGGATCCGCCAATCGCGTTGCTTGAAGCCATCGATATAATTGCAGACCCTGTCCAGATGGCAGCTGATAACTTGATCCAAAGTCATAGACTACAAGCTTTACAGTGTCGCCTTGAACCCGGAATCCGTAATTTCCTGGATTAAGATCGGTGTGAATCAACCCAAGGCCCATCACACTATCAAGCAACAACCGGGTCATCACAGCACCTGCCTCTGCGCAAAGCTTTCCAGCGCGCTCACCCGGCATTTCTTCAAGCGCCGTGGACTCCTCCCAGCTTTGAGTGAGCACCGTTGCTGTCGAAAACTGGGGATAGACTTCAGGGACGATGACCGGTGAACCGCGGTAATAACGGAAAAACCGCTCCTGCGTCTGCGCCTCCATGCGGTAGTCTGTCTCCTCCAAAAGTTTTTGCCGTAAAAAAGCCTTCGTCTGCCCGATATCAAAATCATAGCGGCGCGCAGGACTGAGCCTCGCGACGCCAAAAATTGCTTCGATTTGATCAGACAACGCCTTGGCCACGCCGGGATACTGAATTTTTATGGCCACAAGCCGGCCATCCTTCAACAGCGCCTGATGAGTTTGGCCCATGGATGCTGTTTTTGACCAGGGGCTGATCGATTCTATCGCCTCTGCGAGCGTCGGACGTTCATCCGATAAAATCCTTTTCACCGCTTCTAGCGGCATGGCATCAGGTGCAGGTATCAGATGGGCGTCACGCATACCGAGCAGTTGCCCAATCTTGGCAGGGGCGCCTGGCATGCCACTGAGAGCATCCACCAGAAATCGCTCACTGTCCTCTTGACCCAAAACTCGTCGGACTGCGACTTTGGCGCCAATTCCAGCAAATTTTAGCAGCTCAAGCCCGACACCCATAGTCTTCTGTGCCCCTATCTCTGCAAGTCGATCTCGCGCCATTCTACCATAAGCTGCTTTCATTGCCGGCAGTTAGACGGGTATGATCGGGACTGCCGTGCTCGCGTGTCGCTTTGGACCACTTTTTGCCGGAAACAGGAAGGCGGCCCAAGGCTCTTAAAATCTATTCAAAATTCATTAAAAAACTTTATTTTTTGAACATTTTAACGTATCTATCGCCCCTATCCTGATTGTATCAACTCACCCGTGGAGATACGTCCTCTATGAATGTCACCAGGAACCTGATCGCTGCAATTTTACTTGGGGCTGCCTGTGTTGGTGCTTGCGGCGCCGATATCAAAACTGGTCGCAATGCGGATCCAAAACGATGGCCAAACGCGGAGAACACGCCGTCTTCCGATCGACAGGGCACCGGAGACCTTAACGCGCCGCGATCATCCTGCTTTGATGCGCTACCAAATTCCATCCCAACCGAGTTTAAACAGTTTTGCGATAACGTTCTGAAGCCGCAGGCCGAACTCAAAGAGCTCTATCCGCGTCTTTGCGACGAGGGTTTTTTGGTGGGTCGACTCAAGTCCCCCAGTTGCGGATGGAACGGCGATCCGGCACGCATGAGAGCTTTCATGCACCATTACGCTATGCAAAAAGACACCACGAAAGACTATGAAGATGTCAACGCCTCCATCACTCATGCGCCGGTGCCGCTTGAGCGTTACATGCATCCCGTACGACTCGCCTTCGAAAACTATGATCAATTCAAAACGGAAGGTTATCAGTGGGTGGCCGGCACAAGGGAGCACCGGAATCTTTCGGCAACGACCTGGGAGCAAGGTATCCAATACCGTTTTCGCGCTGACAAGGTCGAATATGAGATCGGTTATCAGGGACACATGCGACTTTATCAGCTCACCCCCGATCTTTTCGTTCATGTCAACTATGCCACGGGAGACTTCGCACGCATCGCCCAGTTTGCGCAGGTCATGCTATACAGCCGTCAAAGTGATCAATCGACACTTGCAATCAAAATTGAGCACCGAAGAGTGACGAGCCAGGGTCTTTATGACCTTGCAAAACGCAGCGCCGCGGACATGGCCAAGGACGTGATGGAAAAGGGGTACAAAAATGCAATCAAGCCGTAAGCAACAATATCGCATTGTGGCGACGTCTCTGCCGGCATTTGTTGCGTCATGGACGATCATGACAGTAATGACGGCAATGACGGCAATGACCTT
>JBIKWV010001026.1:0-2564 GCA_044356135.1 Elainellaceae cyanobacterium | reverse complement strand
CAGCGACGAATGCGCTTCAGGGATTTGTTGGATTAACTGTGCTACTGCTTTCTGGTGACAGTGTTGCGCTGCCTCGTGCAGGTCAGCGATCCAGGTTGCGGGCAGTACTGACAGGTCTACGGCAGTTGCCGTGGTTGCCGTGGAGGAATGCTCTTGAGGGGCGGGAGCAGTGTCGCTGGTATAGGTATAGGTTAGCCCCAGGTGCTTTCCCAGCTTTTCAAATAGCAATCTGGCTTCAAACGGTTTGCTGATGTAGTCGTCACAGCCTGCCTCAAACACCATTGCGCGATCGCTACTGGCCGCCTGAGCCGTCAGCCCGATGATAACTGTGCGGTGTAATCCATTTCCGACTGCTGCTTCGGAGCGAATGCTGCGGGTTGCTTCGTATCCGTCCAGGTTCGGCATTCGCATATCCATCCAGATCAGGTGGGGTTGCCAGGTTCTCCAGAGGGCGATCGCCTGGTTCCCATCAATGGCCTCCTGCACCTCCAACCCCAGGCGTTCCAACAATTTGACCAGCAGCAAGCGATTGGATGGATGATCATCCACCACCAGAATTCGATAGCGGGGTTGATCGGGGGCTAACCCTTGAATGGTGTTTTCTATCAGTGCAAACGGCATGTGTGTACTTTTTATTACCTCTACAGGGATCGTAAACTCAAACGTGCTCCCCTGGTCAACGATACTGCTGACCGTAATCTCGCCCCCCATCAACTGCACCAGCTTCTGGCTGATGGCCAGACCCAATCCCGTTCCTTCAGATACCCGCCGTCCTGCTGCTGCCTGGGCAAAGGCATCAAAGATCGAGGACAACTCCTGCGGGGCAATTCCCATGCCGGTATCCTCAATAGAAAAACGCAACGGAACGCGATTCAAATTTTGTGCCTTCTGCCACGTCCGGTTGGGTGTCTCGATGCTGAGGTTCAGGATCACATTCCCCTGCTGTGTAAACTTAATGGCATTGCCCACCAGGTTGAACAACACCTGCTGCAACTTTTGAGCGTCAACCACAATACATTCTGGTACTTCTGGTGAGCAGTCATAGCGGAAATGGAGACCCTGGGCCTCGGCTCGCTGGCAAAAGGTGTTGTGAATCAAATGGAGCAGATCGGACAGACTGATCTCCTGTTCTTCCAGCGTTAGTTTTTCTGCTTCGATTCTCGACAGATCCAGTACGTCGTTGATCAGGTCAAGCAAATGTTTGCCGCTTTTCTCAATGATTTGCAGATACTTGAGATGACTGGAATGAAGCACCGCATCGTGCTGCATCAGTATCAGCTGGGTAAATCCCAAAATCGAGTTGAGTGGGGTCCGCAACTCATGGCTCATGTTGGCCAGAAATGCACTTTTGGCACGGTTTGCAGCTTCCGCTGCGATTTTTGCTTGCTCCAGTTCTGCTTCTGCCCGCTTGTGGTCGGTAATATCTACAGACAAACCAATCATTCGAGTTGGGATACCCGCGTCGTTGGTCATCACTCTGGCGCTGACCTGAAACCATCGCCATTCGACGGGTTCATCCTCTGTCAGAACCCGGTATTCAATCTGGAATGTGCCGCATTCGGCAATCGCTCGTTGATTGGCCTGATGGAGCATGGATTGATCGTCTGGATGGATCAGGGCGATCATCTCCTGGTAGGGGATGCGCCTCGAATGAGCCAGAGGGGTGGTGCTGGTGAAAAAGATTTCTTCGGTTTGTAAGTCTCGTTCCCATGCGATCGCATTAGAGATTTCCATGGCCAACCGCAATCGGGTCTCATTGTTTTGCAGGGTTGCCTCAGCCAGTTTGCGATCGGTGATGTCACTCAGTACACCCAGGACACAGTCCTGACCCTCCAGATGGCTGACCCTTGCCGAGAGCAGCACCGTTTTCCTTACGCCTGACTTTGTGCAAAACACGACTTCAAAGTCCAGAATCCGACCAGATTGCAGCAGGCTCTCCCTGAAGTGCCGCAGGTCTGCCGGATCATGCCACAGACCCAACTCCATACAGGTTTTGCCAATGGCTTCCTGCCGGGAGTAGCCCATTACCCTGCTGAAGTTGTCATTCACATCCAGACAGCGCCCCTCAGCAGGTGTAGCGATCCATGCAGGCTGGGGCGTGTCCTGAAAAATGGTGGAGAACTTGAGTTCAGACTGGCGCAGGGCAACTTCAGCCGCTTTGCGATCGGTGATATCCCCTGCAAGGCCAATAAATCGTATCGGGTGTCCTGCGGCGTCGCGCACCACAGTAATGACACTGGAGATCCAGCGAATCTCCCCATCGGGTCGAATAATGCGATATTCCCGCTGCACATCGTTGCCCTGCAACTGAGTGGCAACCGATACCTCGACCTGACTCAGATCCTCTGGATGCACGTACTCCCGCCATGCCAGGGGATTCTTCAGGAGTCCTTCACTGGAACGGCCCCAGATTGTTTCATAAGCGGGGCTGATGTACTCGTACCGATCGGGATTGAGCGATCGCACGAAAAACATTTGCGGGATCGTACTGGCAATTTCGCGAAACCGTTCCTCACTTTTCTGGAGGCCACTTTCATCTGCTTTGCGATCGCTGCTCTCATAGG
>JBIKWV010001024.1:0-2565 GCA_044356135.1 Elainellaceae cyanobacterium | reverse complement strand
CGCGCCTCTCTCAAAAACAATTACAGGTTAATTTGTTCACGATTTTTATCAAGAACAATCATGGATCTGAATCATGAACGCCAGCCCCCTGTCCAGCAGTTCCCACCAACCCATGATATATCTAAAATGATAATCGTTATCATTGTATAGCCTGATTTCATGTTTGGAGTCGCTCCTGTCCTGCCAGCTTCGATCGACATTGCCATTGTTGGTGCCGGTCCCCATGCCCTGACGCTGGTGACTCACCTGTTGCAGAAGAAGCGATCGATGCGGGGTCGATTTCTGGTGTTCGACCCCAGTGGCCTGTGGATGCACCAGTGGCACCACCAGTTTGCTGCCCTGGAAATCCCCCATCTGCGATCGCCCGCTGTCCACCATCCCGCCCCCGATCCTCATGCACTCCGGACGTTTGCGGAGTCGCGTCCGGATGAACTGTTTGCCCCCTATGATCTGCCAGGGACTCAGCTGTTTCAGAATTTCTGTCAGGAAGTGATACGCCGCTGGCAGTTGCAGGACTGTGTCTATCCGGCTCAGGTCGTGTGCATTAAGCCAGTGCAGGGCGATCGCCGTCCGCGATTTTGCCTGGAGTTGTCAAATGGGCAAAAGGTGATGGCGCGTCGAGTTGTCGTGGCAAATGGTGGCGGTAACCCACGCCAGCCCGACTGGGTAGAGCAGATTCCCAAGAATTATCCGGGCGATCGCCTGCTGCATTCCCATCAAGTTGACCTGCGGGGATTGCAGCTTCGGGGAGAGCGGATTTTGATTGTAGGGGGTGGGTTGACCAGTGGGCATCTGGCGGTTGGAGCCATTCAACGGGGGGCACAGGTTCTTCTGATGTCGCGCCGCCAGCTCTACGAGAAGCTCTTTGATGCCGATCCGGGCTGGCTCGGCCCCAAGTATCTCAAAGACTTTTGGGCAGAGCCGGACTGGTCTACTCGCTGGCAGATGATCCAGCAGGCCCGCAATGGTGGTTCCATGACGCCCGCGATGATGACCCGACTGCGCCGCCTGAGCCGCGATGGGCAGGTCGCGTTTTACGAGCGGTGCCAGGTGTCTCAGGCGCGATGGATGGGTGATGACCCCTCCGAGGAACTGCGAAGCAACCACTGGCAAATTTGCTGCACCAACTCAGCGGTCCATGACTGCCTGCAACATCAGCGGATCGACCGCATCTGGCTGGCTACAGGGAGCCAGTTGGATATGGCGCAACACCCGTTGTTCAACCCGATTCTGGAAACGTTTCCAATCGAGATGACAAATGGCTTACCCGTGATTGATGAACAATTACGCTGGCGTGGCTGTGAGCTGTTCATCATGGGTGGATTTGCGTCACTGCGGGTGGGGCCAACGGCTCGGAATTTATCAGGTGCAAGAATGGCGAGCGATCGCATTGTTCCGGCATTAGCAAAACCAAGCGTTGCACGAGTTTCCTGAAGCGCAGGTTTGGTTGGGGAAGGGAGTCTGCGCCTCACGATTGCGATCGCAGAAAAACCATTATTCCTTCCGCCACCTCCACCGCATGTTCTTCGTGTATGCCCAGGGTTCCGGGAAGCGTCACCGATTGAATGTTGGGCAGAGTTGCAAGCGCAGCCATTTCTGCTTTCGATTGGGGTGGGGCATTTTCGGCAATGATCTCCAGGGTGGGAATGGAGAGCGATCGCCCCACTGCCAGAAACTCCTCCCGATCCCTCATCGGGTCAAGGGTACCCGTCACAAAAGCCGCCGGGGCAAAACGCGCCCCAGGCTGCTGTGTAATCTGGTGTTTTTTCTGCATGAACGCTGATGTCAGCAGACTGTCATCGACAAAAACATGGCGACGGTACATGAACTTGAGAAATGCAGGGGTCGTGTTGAGGCTGTAGAGAAACTGGCCAACTCCCGGCGATCGCACCAGTTCCCGCACCCCATCCCGCACAGGGGTTGGCGCACCCATTGCGCATAGTGGCCCCTTCCAGGTCGGAGCCACCAACGCCAGTTTTGAACAAAGATTGGGCTGTTGAGCGGCTTGCATCGCATATCCGGCAGCATGTCCGGCAGCGACAACGGCGATCGGTTGCTGAAACTGGGAGCGAACAAAGTCCTGAAGCAGTTGACGGTAGAGGGCGGGCTGGTAATTCAGGGCAGGGCGAATGGCTTGCGCCACGCTTCGCGGAACGCTTTGACCAAACCCCAACCAGTCCATCGCAACTACTTGAAAGTATGGGGCTAACTGTTCAGCAATTCCCTGCATTTCACCACGAGTGGAAACGGTGCTAAAGGCGGGCAAAAGCAAAACTGGAGTACCGCTGCCGCGTGTTTCATAGGCGATCGTAAAGCTTTGATCCTGCCATTGCCATTGGAACGTGTGAACGGTTCCACCAATTTGAGCCGCTTTCGGTGTCAGTGTAGTTGTCATGGTTGCACCTCATACGTTGCTAAAATAGTTTGCTACCTTGAAACTACCACCAAAAATATCCTCCCCAAGCCAGAATTAAGGCGAACACAATCGCAGCGATCGCCTGCCTCACCATTAACCCCAGCGCAAACTTGAGTGATTGTTCACGAGCGATCGTCAGGGCTGTCACC
>JBIKWV010001025.1:0-2565 GCA_044356135.1 Elainellaceae cyanobacterium | reverse complement strand
AAAAAACTCTATATCAATGTGCCGTGAAACGCTCTCTAGAGAGCGTTTCACGGCACATTGAATAGTCAAAAGGTTTCACTAAACTATAGACTGAGATACGAACCCCTTGGCCGAGAGAAGGAACCTGGCAATGCGACTGTCTCAAATGCTGTTTGTCACGCTGCGGGAAGACCCGGCAGAGGCGGAAATCCCCAGCCACAAATTACTGCTGCGAGCGGGGTATATCCGACGTATTTCCAGCGGCATCTTTGCTTACCTGCCGCTGATGTGGCGGGTGCTGCAAAAGGTATCGCAGATTGTCCGCGAAGAAATGAACGCGACGGGTGCCCAGGAGTGCCTGCTGCCAGCGGTTCAGCCTTCGGAGCTGTGGAAAGAGTCGGGACGCTGGGACACCTACACCAAAGCTGAGGGCATCATGTTTGCCTTCACCGATCGCCAGGAACGCGAGGTGGCGCTGGGGCCGACCCACGAAGAGGTGATCACGGCGATCGCCCGCGACATGGTGCGCTCCTATCGTCAGTTGCCGCTGCATTTGTACCAGATTCAGACGAAATTCCGTGATGAAATTCGCCCCCGGTTTGGCCTGATGCGGGGGCGGGAGTTCATTATGAAGGATGGCTACTCGTTCCATACCAGCGAAGAGAGCCTGAAGCAGACCTACGCCGATATGGATCAGGCGTACCGCAACATGTTCACCCGCACGGGACTGCGGTTTCTCCCCGTAGAGGCGGACTCAGGGGCGATCGGGGGTTCTGGTTCCCAGGAATTCATGGTGCTGGCGGACGCCGGGGAAGATGAGGTGCTGTACACCGAAGATGGCCAGTATTCAGCGAACACCGAGAAGGCCGTTTCTCTGCCGCCGGATACTGTTCCCTCAACTTTCGACAAATTTGCGAAATTAGACACGCCCAACACGCCGACGATCGAAACACTGGCCAAATTCCTCAAGTGTTCACCCACCCAGATTGTCAAGAATGTCCTGTACCAGGCCATCTACGACAACGGTGCGACGGTGCTGGTGCTGGTCAGCATCCGGGGTGACCAGGATGTGAACGAGGTGAAGCTGACCAACGAACTGCTGAAACGGGGCGATCGCTTTGGCGGCAAAACCCTGCTGGCCCTCACCGTCCCCGATGCTGAAGCGCAGCAAAAGTGGGCAACCAAACCGCTGCCGCTGGGCTACATTGCGCCCAATCTGGAGGATAGCTACATCGGCAAGCAGGAGGGGCTGCAACCCAAATTTCTGCGGATGGTGGACAAGACTGCCATTGACCTGAAGAACTTCGTCACCGGGTCGAACGAGTCCGGTTTCCACGTGGTCGGGGCTAACTGGGGCAAGGAATTCCCGCTGCCGTCTGACGTGGTGGACGTGCGCAAGGCCAGACCGGGCGATCGCTCTATCCACGACGCCAGTCAACTCCTCCAGAGCGCTCGTGGGATTGAGGTGGGGCATATCTTCCAGCTAGGCACCAAATACTCGAAGGCAATGGGAGCCACCTGCACCAACGAACAGGGCGAAGAAATTCCCCTGGTGATGGGTTGCTACGGGGTGGGTGTTTCTCGTCTGGCCCAGGCTGCTGTTGAGCAGAACCACGACAAAGATGGCATTATCTGGCCTGTTGCGATCGCCCCTTACCACGCCATCGTCGTCATTCCCAACATTGCCGACAAAGACCAGGTGGTTGCCGCCGAAAAACTCTACGCCGATCTCAACGCTGCGGGGATTGAAACCCTGCTGGATGACCGCGACGAACGCGCCGGGGTGAAGTTCAAGGACGCCGATCTGATTGGCATTCCCTACCGGATTGTGACGGGGCGATCGCTCCAGCAGGGCAAACTGGAGGTGGTCAAACGCGCCACGAAGGAATCGCAGGAGATTCCTCTGGAGGCAATTATCCCAACGCTGAAGCAGTGGATTGCAGAGGCGATCGGCGGTTAAGCGGGGAACATCTAAATTAGATTTGGATCACCGCAGAGGACGCGGAGAAGAACTTTTAGGTTCTCTGTGTGTTTGTGGTGAACCAGACGGATGTATCAGGGGCTTGCCATAAACTAAAATCCCAGTGGAACTCCAGTTTTGGCTAAGCTGCGCCAGACTAAAACTGGGGGGTATTAAACAGCATATCCATAAGTTCAATGAGAAGCAGGTGATGCGTCGCATCACCTGCTTCTCATTGAACTTTAGATGCCTGAGATGAATATGCAGGGCTACATGGCAATCAGATTATTGGCTTCATGGAAGAAAGGAAGTGCTTGAATCTAAACCATAAAGTTCTTAACTTCCAAAATTTGCTACTTTCCATTGCTGCGACTTGTTGCTGAAGAAATTTGTTTTGATCGCAAAGACACTGATATTGCTGTTGAAGAGAATTATTGTTGTCGCATAGAGTGTGATATTGGTGCTGAAGGGACTTATTACGCTCTTGAAGAGACTTATTACGCTCTTGAAGAGACTTGCATCTCCCTTTAAAATACTCATATTGTTGCTGAAAAGATTCTTGTGTTACCTTAAGGAACTCCTTGTGAGCGGATGTTACCTGACATTTATGGTGGTGAATAGTCGTA
>JBIKWV010000099.1:0-9370 GCA_044356135.1 Elainellaceae cyanobacterium | reverse complement strand
TTGTGGGGACAGAAGGCATGATTCTGCCGAAGCACCTCTACGAAGCCTACCAGGGCGAGAAGGCGCGGGAGGCTCCAGCCAACCTGAAGCCCGTGGGAACCGGGCCGTTCCGGGTGGTGGAATTCAAGCCGGGAGACACCGTGGTCTACGAAGCCAATCCCGAATACCGCGACGCCAGTAATGTATTTTTCCAGCGGGTCGAACTCAAGGGCGGCGGCGATGCGGCTTCCGCTGCTAGAGCCGTGCTGCAAACCGGAGATGCTGACTTTGCCTACAACCTGCAGGTAGAAGCGCCAATTCTGGAACAACTGCTGGCCGCAGGCAAGGGCCAGGTAACAGCCAACTTTGGGCCATTGGCCGAGCGAATTTTGCTGAACCTGAGCGATCCCAATAAAGAAGTGGATGGGGAACGCTCCAGTATAAAAGCACCCCACCCGTTTCTGAGCGATCTTAAGGTGCGGCAGGCGTTTAATCTGGCGATCGACCGTGACACGATCGCCACCCAGCTCTACGGTCGCACCGGAAAACCCACAGCAAATTTCCTGGTCTCCCCCGAAGCTTACAACTCCACCAACACCAGCTACAAATTTGACCTGGAGCGGGCCAAAGCACTGCTGGACGAGGCGGGCTGGAAAGACACCAACGGGGACGGCATCCGCGATCAGAACGGCGTTGAGATGAAACTCCTGTTTCAGACCTCGGTGAACCCACTGCGGCAGAAGACCCAGGAGATCATCAAGCAGGGTTTGCAGCAGGTGGGTGCGCAGGTGGAGCTGAAGAGCATCGATCCCAGCATCTTCTTTGACAGCGATCCCGCGAATCAGGACAACACCGCCAAGTTCTTCGCCGACTTCCAGATGTTCACCACGGGCAACACCAGCCCTGACCCCGGTTCCTACATGAAGTCGTACCTGTGCAGCGAAATCCCCCAAAAAGCCAATAACTGGTCGAAGGACAACGTTTCTCGCCACTGCAATCCCGAATATGATGCGCTGTGGAATCAGGCTGCGAAAGAGCTGGATCCCGACAAGCGACGGCAGCTTTTTATTCAGATGAATGATCTGCTGGTCAATCAGTCTGTGGTTTTCCCGATCGTGCATCGAGCCGAGACCGCAGGAGTGAGTAACCAACTGGATGGCGTTGATCTGACCCCGTGGGATCTCAACACCTGGAATATTGCCACCTGGAAAAGGAAGTAGCATCTGAAAAAGCTTGGCTCCTACCCGCAGTGCGGGTAGGAGCCAAGCTTTTTCAGATACAGAAATTTAGAACAGGGCGCGCACGGGACCGCGTCGCTGGGGTGGAAGGGGAGCGGATGGGGCGACGGGAACGGGAACGGGGATGTTGATCACCCGGACCGGGGTGGGAGATTGCTCAATGTCCAGGTTCGCGCCGCCCGCCAGCAGGGAACTACTAAAGGGATTTTCCAGATCGGGGGTGCGAATCGTGGGGCCGTCCTCCCCCTGCTGACGGATAACGGTGCGGTAAATTTCATTCACGGCCTGAGCGTCCTGCTCGGTGGTGTTGCCGGGGAATGGGCCAAGAAAGATGTTCAGGGTGCCACGATTGTAGAAGTCGCCGCTGTTCTCGAAGAAGGCGTTTTCAAACGCCTGAGGAATCGTCGGGGCAGGAGCTTGCTGCGCCAATGCTTCAGAAGCCACAGCACCCATTCCCACCGTCAGCATTAATCCACCTAAAAAACCGTTCAACCTCACGCCCATAGCCCAACTCCTCGTTCACTATCTGGAATTTTCGATGTTGCTCCTCATCGTAACCCATCTCTATAAAACTGTCACAGGGCGATCGCAAAAGACTTTACAAGTATTTCCAAATCTCGGTGAATGCTTACATGTGAGCAGTTTTTCCTAATTATCAAATGCCAAGGTTTTTAACGATGAAATGGCACTTTTCAAGTCGGGGTGGGGATCTTTTGTTCGAGTGCAATCGGCAGCGTTAGCCAGAACCTGGATCCCGCCCCCGGTTCACTCTCCACTGAAATTTTGCCACCGTGGGCTTCTAAAATCTGCTGGCATAGAAAAAGGCCCAACCCCAATCCATGCGTATAACGGGCATTCTCCCCCCGCTGGTGCAACTGAAACAGCGCAGCGCATTGTTCAACGGGAATACCAACCCCGTTGTCCTGCACACAGCAGGACACAGATTCTCCAGCGGGAGCCGCACTAATCCTGAGCTGCACAGCAGGGGGGTTATGCTTCAGCGCATTGGTGATCAGGTGTTCAAACACCCGTCGCATCTGTTTGGGGTCTGCCTTGACCAGGGGAAGGGTGGCAGGCAGGTCAGACACCAGCACGGCTCGATTTTTTTCCAGCAGGGGAGCCAGATCCTGAATAAGGGCAGCAATCAGCGTGCCCAATTGCACTGGTTCCGGGTGAACCACCAGTCGCTGCGACTGACAGGTGTGGGCGTCGATCAGGGCGTCGATTTGTTTGAGGTGACAGTGACTCCCCTGCAGCATCCGCTCCAGCACCGGGCGCGGCACGGCAATCCAATCTTCCTCTGGCGCTGCCCCGACTCCCTGAAGCAGATTTTGCAACACCATTTGTATGCCAATGACGGGATTCCGCAGGTCGTGGGCCAGGGCGTGTAAAATCTGTTGGAGCGATCGCTCAGACTGCTGTCCTCGCTGTCCTTCACAGATGCGCTCCAGAAGCGGTTGCAGGCATCGCTGCACTTCTCGAGGATGAAAGGGCTTCAGCAGATAGTCCGCCATGCCCAGGGAAAAGCCTTGATGTCGTAGTTCTGCCTGGTTCGGATCCAGTATCAGCACGACCAGGAGGTTTTGGGTTTCGGAACGGGCCTTCAGTTGGCGCAGACTGTTCAGTTTCTCCGGGGCATTCTGCGCCACGGAAAGCAAAACAACATCCGGTTGCAGGGTCAACACCTGGGAGATGCCTTCAGCCACGGCCACCGTCAGATCCAGGGCGATCGCTTCACCCAGACATTGGACAAACTGCCGCTCCTCCTCAGGGGTCGCACCCAGCAGCACAACGGTGCCCTTCACCAGGTTCCCAATGACTTTAGCCATGCCAGTTTCGCTCATTCCGTCAGCATATCCAGCAGCCTCCAGGGTAGCCCTCCCCTGATTGGGTGTTTTTACCCCACAGCGGTTGGGTTGTCCCCACTCAACTGCCCAATTCTGAAATCATGCGCTAGACTGGAATCGATGGCGGCAACCGCTTCCATCGACTTCAGGGCATAATTTTGTCGGAAGTGGGTCTGTGCCCGCTTTTTTTATTTGCATTTTTTTTGCAACCCCTCCCTGAAGCGCCCATGCTCCTTGCTGTGATTCCTCGCTATGGTTCATCCATTGGTTCCCCAAATCCTCGATCTGGCATCGCCCATCGCCGAACCGCTGGGTCTGGAGGTGGTCGATGCGGTGTTCCATACTCATCAGAATCCACCCGTGCTGCGGGTCGATGTCCGCAATTTGCAGCACGATACCAGTCTGGACGACTGTGAGCGCATGAGCCATGCCCTGGAAACTGCCCTCGATACAGCCAATCTGATCCCCGATGCCTACGTGCTGGAGGTGTCCAGTCCCGGCATTTCTCGATCCCTCAGCACCGACCGGGAGTTTATCTCCTTTAAGGGATTTGGGGTAATCGTCTCCACTAGCGAACCTTTTCAAGGACAGAAAAACTGGGGAGGACAACTGATTCGGCGCGATGATGAGGCGGTTCATATCAGCCAGAAAGGACGGGCGATCGCCATTCCGCGATCGCTGGTCAGCAAAGTCCAGCTCGACGAGAAGCGTGGCTAAAGCATTGAGCAGGGTGACGCCTGAAACAGCTCTGGGAAATACTCCTCTAATCATCTACTCAGACAACTTAATACCCCATCGGAGGTTTCGATATGTCAATGGTTACACTGCCCGGACTGCAAGAAATGATCGACGGCATCAGCCGCGAACGCAATCTACCCAAACACGCCGTTCAGGCGGCGCTGCGGGAGGCACTGCTGAAGGGCTATGAGCGGTATCGCCGCACCCATCGTCCCGATGTCAATATCTTCGACGAGGATTATTTTCTGAATTTTGAGGTCGAACTGGATGTTGAGGACGAAGGCTTCCGGGTACTGGCCACCAAGACAATTGTTGAATCAGTGACCAATCCCGACCACCAGATTGCCCTGGAAGAAGTACAGGAGGTGGCTCCCGAAGCCCAACTGGGAGACACGGTGGTGCTGGATGTGACGCCTGACCAGGGAGAGTTTGGTCGGATGGCAGCGATCCAGACCAAGCAGGTGCTGGCCCAGAAGTTGCGCGATCAGCAGCGCAAACTGGTGCAGGAAGAATTTAAGGATCTGGAAGGAACCGTGTTGCCCCAGGCGCGAGTGCTGCGGTTTGAGCGGCAATCGGTGATTATGGCGGTGAGCAGTGGCTATGGTCAGCCCGAGGTCGAAGCAGAATTGCTGAAGCGCGACCAGCTCCCCAACGACAACTACCGCGCCAACGCGGTGTTTAAGGTGCTGCTGCGGAAGGTTTCCGAAGGCTCCCATCGTGGCCCCCAACTCCTCGTTTCGAGAGCAGATGCTGGACTGGTGGTGGACCTGTTTGCCAACGAAGTGCCGGAGATCGAAGACGAAATCGTGCGAATCGTGGCCGTTGCGCGGGAGGCCAATCCCCCCTCTCGGTCTGTCGGTCCTCGCACAAAAATTGCAGTGGACACCCTGGAGCGCGATGTTGACCCGGTAGGAGCCTGTATTGGCGCACGGGGATCGCGGATCCAGGCCGTGGTGAATGAGCTGCGTGGGGAAAAAATCGACGTCATTCGCTGGTCTCCCGACCCCGCCACCTATATTGCCAATGCCCTCAGCCCCGCCCGCGTGGATCAGGTCATCCTGGTGAATCCGGAGGAGCGTCAGGCTCACGTCCTGGTGCCTGAAGACCAGCTCAGTCTGGCGATCGGCAAGGAAGGCCAGAACGTCCGTCTGGCCGCACGGCTGACCGGATGGAAAATCGATATTAAGGATTCTGCCAAGTACGACTTCGAGGGCGAAGCCCGCAAGATTGCCGAACAGGCTGAGGAGCGCCGTCTCGCTCGCGAAGCCGCTCAGAGGGAAGCAGAGGACGAATATGAGGATGAGGAAGAGTTTGAGGAGGAATTCGAGGAGGAATTCGAGGAGGAATTCGAGGAGCAAGAGGAACATATCACCGAAGGAGCTACCGCCGACGGCTTTGGCACCCAGAGCGGTGAAGCCCTGAAGCGCCCGGAGTAACTCTCTTTCCCGCCACCAGGCTGCTACAGCAGCGATCACCACAGGCGTAGGCAAATCTGTACGGGCTTAGCATTCGGCCCTGATATTGGCGCTTCGCCAAAACTGATCTGCCAAATGCTAAGCCCCTACCCATCCACGGTTCGACTAGCGCTCACCGCAACGCCCATCCACCCATCCCCTCATCCACCCATCCACCCCTGATGCCCCCCAACTACCGCCGCTGCCTGAGCTGCCGCAAGGTTGATCATCGATCGACTTTTTGGCGAATTGTGCGGGTGTTTCCGTCACGGACGATACAATTAGATCAGGGTATGGGGCGATCGGCTTACCTCTGCCCCCAGGCAAACTGCCTGCAGGTGGCTCAGAAAAAAGATAGGTTGGGGCGATCGCTCAAAGCAACAATCCCTGAAACCATTTATCAGACGCTCTGGGATCGTCTTTCCCTGGCCGAATCAGTGACCTTACCCCAATCCCTGCCCGTCCAAAATGAAGCATCTGCTTCAGAAGGCGGTACATTAGAAAGAAAACCAAGTTAATCAAAAGCCATACTGGACGAAAAGGGTTTGTCTACAACCGTCAAATTTAATTGGAGAGAATGCTTTCATCAACTAACTAAAGCTAAATCCCCTGAGCGAAGCGATTTTTAATTGGGCGCGTGCGCCTACATTTCTGTTGAATCTTTACCCAATCCTCAAAGATTCAGGCAAGATTAGAAAGGGGTGCTGTTTTTGCAGCAGTCGTTTGTTGAGAGCGGGAGGCATCCAGTCGTCCAATCGCAGTGTAAGCTGCGGGGGTAATCAGCGGAATCATCTGTCCCGGTGTCCCCAGTGAACGATTCTTCCCGGTAACTGCCAGCCAGTGGCCGTCTCCAGGCTCGAACAAGTGTCGTTTCGTCAAATAAGTAAGCAGGTCATTCTATGTGACAATCAATCGGTGCGAAGAGGTAAAGAGTGGATGAACAACGGCAAAGTGAGAATTTACGAGTTATCGAAGGAATTGAATTTGGACAATCAGAAAATCTTGGAAGTTTGCGACCAACTCAATATTCCGTACAAGAGCCACAGTAGCACTATCTCAGAAGCCGAAGCTTCTCGGATCCGTTCTGCTACCGAGAAGCAGGTTCACGCCCACACCTCCACTGGTAAAGCCCACACCTCATCGTCTGCTGGTTCTCAACCCCGTCAAAATAGCCCTCAACCTCCGGTCAAAAAACAGCAAATTCTAGAGATTCGGCGGCACCGTCCTCCAGTCGAGCTGCCCCGCCGTCCGGATGCTCCATCGGCTCCAGCGACTGCGGTCGCTCCAACGACGACGGCTCCGACACCACCTGTTGCACGGCCAACCTCTGCAAATACGGCCTCTGCTACTCCCGTAGAAGCTCCGGTATCCCCAGAGCCTGTTGTTGAGCCTGCTGCTGAAATCGAACTTGAAGTGGCTGTTGAGACTGTTGAGACTGTTGTCCCAGAGCCAATCGCTACACCCCCCGTCGAAGCCCCCCTCTCTGTACCACCGCGACCCGTGGCCACAGAATCGGCACCTGCTGCAAATCGACCCGCGGCTCGCTCAGAAGCACCGATATCTCCCAATCGTCCCATTCTCAAGAAGCCCGGTGATCCGGCAGCGCGTCAGGGGAATCGCCCTACCACTCCCGCATCACGAGACGGCGGTCATCGGGAGGCGCGGCCTCAACGGGGTGACTCCTCCGGTCGCCAGGAGCGGATTCCCATCACGGTTACGGAAACCTCCGAGGCACCCGTGCTGCGGGCCAAGCCCACCCTGGAGCTGCGCCGTAAGCCCGTGCGGGCGGGTACAGATGAAGGTGCAAGTAGCACTGCTCCGACTCGACCCGGTGCCGCCCCCGTGGAAGTAGGCGTGCCTGAGCTGAAGCGTCCCGCCCCCCCTAAAGCCAAACGCGGTAAATCATGGGAGGAGGAAGAGGAAGAGCAAGAAACACCAAAGACAGCGAAGACGACCAAAGGGAAGCGTCGCACGGTGGTTGTGGACGATGAGGATCTGGATCTGGATGAGGCACTGGATCATGCCAATGGGGATGAGGCAGCCTCAACGCTGGCCAGCATTACCCTGGCTCGTCCACCGAAGCCGAAAAATCGTCCTGGTCAAACCCGACCCGCTGCGATCGCAGCCCCCGCTCAGCGCGCCAAAAAACCGTCTGCGCCTTCTGAGCGTGGAAATCGACGCGATCGCCGGGAGCAGGAGTCCAAAGAAAAACCAGAGATTATCACTCTGACGCATGGGTTGACGGTGGCCGAACTGGCTGACGTCATGGCTGTGCCCGAAACGGAGATTATCAAGACTCTGTTCATGAAGGGCATTATGACCACCGTAAACCAGATTCTCGACGTACCCACCGCAACGATGGTGGCCGAGGAGATGGGCGTTCTGGTGGAAACCGGCACTGCCCAGGCCGAAGCCAAGAAGGTGACCGAGATGCTGGATGCGTCTGACATGGAGAAGCTTCAGCGTCGTCCGCCCGTGGTTACCATCATGGGTCACGTTGACCACGGTAAGACCACCCTGCTCGACTCCATCCGCAAAACCAAAGTGGCGGCAGGCGAAGCAGGCGGGATTACTCAGCACATTGGTGCATACCACGTCGATGTGGATCACAACGGCCAGACCGAACAGGTGGTGTTCCTGGATACCCCCGGTCACGAAGCCTTTACTGCAATGCGGGCGCGCGGTGCGCGGGTGACTGACGTTGCAGTGCTGGTAGTGGCAGCGGATGACGGGGTACGCCCCCAAACCATTGAGGCCATCAGCCATGCCAAGGCGGCAGAAGTGCCAATCGTGGTGGCCATCAACAAGGTGGATAAGGAAGACGCCCAGCCCGATCGCGTCAAGCAGGAGCTGACGGAATTTGGTCTGGTGGCCGAAGAGTGGGGCGGCGACACCATTATGGTGCCCGTCAGTGCGCTCACCGGGGAAAACCTGGACACCCTGCTGGAAATGCTGCTGCTGGTGTCTGAGGTGGAAGACCTCTATGCCAACCCTGATCGTCCTGCCAGAGGTACGGTCATTGAGGCCAACCTGGACAAGGCACGCGGCCCAGTGGCCACCCTGCTGATCCAGAACGGCACCCTCAAAGTGGGCGATATTCTGGTGGCGGGTTCTGCCTTCGGTAAGGTGAGAGCCATGATCGACGATCGCAGCAAGCGGGTTGATATTGCCTCGCCTTCCTTTGCAGTAGAGGTACTCGGTCTGAGCGATGTGCCAGCCGCTGGAGACGAATTCGAAGTCTACCTGGATGAGAAGGAAGCCCGCTCTGTGGCCTCCAACCGGATGGATCAACAGCGTCTATCGCGTCTCCAGCAGGCGATGGCTTCCCGTCGCGTCAGCCTCAACTCCCTGTCTGCCCAGGCACAGGAGGGTGACCTGAAGGAACTCAACCTGATTCTGAAGGCAGACGTACAGGGTTCTGTCGAGGCAATCCTGGCCGCACTCCAGCAGCTTCCCCAGAAGGAAGTGCAGGTGCGGGTGCTACTAGCGGCTCCGGGTGAAATCACCGAAACGGATGTAGACCTGGCCGCCGCCAGTAACGCGGTCATCGTTGGCTTCAACACAACCTTTGCCAGCGGTGCTCGTCAGGCTGCCGATGATGCCGGGGTCGATGTGCGCGACTACAACATCATCTATAAGCTGCTGGAAGATATCCAGGGCGCGATGGAAGGTCTACTGGAGCCAGAACTGGTGGAAGAACCGCTGGGTCAGGTGGAAGTCCGCGCCGTCTTCGCGGTAGGACGCGGTGCCGTGGCTGGATGCTATGTGCAGTCCGGTAAGGCAATCCGCAACTGTCGGATTCGAGTCCGTCGCGGTAGCGAGGCTGTGTTTGAAGGCAACCTGGACTCTCTGAAGCGAATGAAGGACGACGTGAAGGAAGTCAACGCCGGGTACGAGTGCGGTATCGGTATCGACAACTTCAAGGACTGGCAGGAAGGCGATATCATCGAAACCTTCCGTCTGGCCACCAAGCGTCGGACGCTGTCTGCATAGATAGTCGCCATTGCCTAAAAAAGGGGTGCCTCCGCATGGCGGAGGCACCCCTTTTTTAGGCAATAGTTACGCGATGTGCGACTTGATCACTGGAAATCAGGTTTTTGGTGGGGTGGGCATC